>JANOEZ010000237.1:0-1178 GCA_031413335.1 Nitrospirota bacterium | reverse complement strand
ATCAGCGGGATGTTCGACGCCAGAACCAGGATCAGCATCGAGGCCGTGAACAGATTCAGGTAGACCATGAACCGGCGGTAGCCGGGGTCCTCGCCCATGTAGGCCGAGCTGTAGACGTGAATCAGTGACGCGATGCCCGTGACCATCACCGTCATGATTCCGGACAGGTGATCCATCACGAACCGGACGCGCACCGGGATGTGGTAGGTGCCCGAATCGCCGCCCGAGATCGAGATGCTGAACCACTCGTACGCGTCGTAGCTGAAGCTGACCACGCCCTTCGCTTTGAGCGGCACAATCCGGTTGGTCAGGCGCGCGAGGTTGAGATAGCCTTCGGGCCAGGCCTGCTCGATCACCATACGCGCCCGTTGTATCCGTTCGGCGGCATTGCCCGTTGTCGGCACGATGCGGGCGGGCGTTTTGTCCTTCCTATATATAATGGTGGGACCGAGGGCCAGGCCGCAGGGCCAGCGTGGACCCGGATACTTGAGCCACTGCGTCGGCATCACCCGGCCGTGCGTCAGTTCGACCCGCGCCCCCTCCAGGCCAATGGCAACCCAACCGGCTAGCTCGGCCCGCTCAAAATTGGGGGCCAGATCGAACGGCGCAAGCTTTCGTCGCCATGTGTGTTGCTCGAACCAGGACGAAGGCAGGCCCAGCACCAGGAACATGGATTCCTGCGTGACGCTTCGGGCCAGCCTGGCGCAGAGCGTGGCAAGGCGGGCCGATAACTTCGCCGGTTCCGGCTTCCGGTTCGGAAACAACTCGTCCAGATACGTGTGTTCGTAGAACTGCTCGTCGCAGGCGGTGAGGAAGGATTCGGCAAAGTCGGCGCGGCGCCGTTCTTTCTGGAGCTGTCTCTGGACATCCAAAAAATAGACGAGGTCGTTCAGCTCTTCGATCCAGCCGACGACTTTCCAGTGCGAGAAATGCTCCAACCTGAGAGCCTGGCCGACGGCACGGAAATAATCAGGGGCAAGGTGAAAGCGGCGCGTCTGGTCCCGATAGCGCCTGGTGAGTTCGTCGCACAGATCGAACAGGAGCCTGCGCATGGACGAACGAAACGAACCCTGAAGTTCGGCCAGCGCCGAATCGTTGAACAGCGGGAGGGGGCTAGAGCGTTTCAGCGCCACCCTGCTCTTTCATGGATACGCCTGCGGAATCGAGCAGGTCGCGAC
>JANOEZ010000236.1:0-1211 GCA_031413335.1 Nitrospirota bacterium | reverse complement strand
ACTGACGGAGCGCGATCTGGCTGACCCGGCGGCGTTTGTCGCGGCGCTCACGCAGTCGATCGAGGACGTCGAAGAGGAAGAAGCCTGAGGGGCCGACGGCGTCCTCGCGGTTATTGACTCAGAAGGCGTTCGTAGTCGGTGTGATTGCCGATCCAAAACCACACGAGTCCGTCCGGAGCTTCAACCGCGAGCGCGCGGTAGTGAAGTCCCACTCTCACTGATCGAAACCGGCCAATGGGCTTGAAGTGCAGAGATGGATGCTGTGGATCGGCTTTTAAGAGGGCGAAGTTCTTGTCGGCGAGCGCCTGCACCGCCTCCGGAAGGCCCCGGTAGCAGGCCCAAAACTCCGGCGAAGCGGCATGCTTCAAAGCTCTTTGGTCTTCCCGGCCTTGTGCGTGGCGAGGGCATTGTCGGCCAGTTTATCCAGGCGACCCGCTTGAGCGTCCGTTCCAAGCTGGCGGTCCCACTCGGTCGCATCGTGGCGGCGAAACCATTCCCGAAACTTCGCGAGCTGGGTCCGGCTCAGTTTTTCAATTTCCCGTTCCAGTTGCTCGATCTTCGACATTGCACCACCTCGGTATTATTTCCAAATGTGCGGACAGGCTACCAGCGAAGCGTGAAGACGTCAATGGTCTGCTGCGAAGAAAAGAAGCGAAGAAGAAACCGGGCCATTCCCCCTTTCGCCGTGCTGCCCCTCCGACTGCCTGAGAAGACGCTCCGGACTGGACATTGTCCACGGTCCGTTTTACTATTCCGCAAGGGAGATGCGCTCTACATGACGCTCGTTATCGGTGAAAAGGAACTGAGCCTATTGCCGGTCACCATTGATCCCGCTGTGCTCAGCGGCGCTCCGGTATTCCGCGGAACCCGCGTGCCGGTGGATGCCCTGATCAATAACCTGGAGGCCGGTCTCACCCTGGACACGTTTCTGGAAAACTTCCCCACCGTCACACGCGAGCAGGCGATGCAGGTTCTGGAATTCTCCAAAGCGACGCTCTTGAAGCTTCGTCAGACCGCTTGAACATCCTTCTCGGGTGGCCGTACACATGTTTATCAAGAAGGTTGGAGAGGAGGCATCTTCATGAAAGCGGCTGATGCAACCGCGGAAGTATTCGTGACGGCGCTCGAAGCGTTGCCCAAGTCCGAACTCGAGGCCGTGCTGCGTCGGTTATTTGCCACGCCTGCCCTGGCAGAAGATTTGGTTGATATCG
>JANOEZ010000235.1:0-1183 GCA_031413335.1 Nitrospirota bacterium | reverse complement strand
CGCCCGCACCTCCGGCGCGCGCCGCACTTCCTGACGAATCGGCATTTTTGGTCATGAACGCAGGTGCGGTCTGGCCTGCCACGGTGGGGGGAGCCAACGTCCCCGGACCGGAGGTATGGGGCGAGGGACGCCCGCCGCGCGTCGTCGATGTGTCCACCACGGTGCTGTTTGCCCTCGTGACCCTCACGACTCTCGTGGCGGTTCCTCTGTACGGTGTTGTGTACGGGTACGCCTTGCTGGACTGGGCGATGTTCGTGATGTTGTACATGGTCAGCGGTCTGGGCATCACGGTCGGCTACCACCGCCTCGCCGCCCACGGCAGCTTCCAATGTCCGGACTGGGTCAGAGTCGCGGTGCTCGTCGCGGGCGGCTGGGCGATGGAAAATTCGGCCCTCAAGTGGGCGGCGAATCATGCGCGGCATCACGCGCGCGTCGATCAGGAAGAGGATCCCTACAACGCGAGGAAGGGGTTCTGGCACAGCCATTGCGGATGGATCCTGTTGCGAGACCCGCACTACACGGAGAAATACGCGCCCTGGCTGCGGAAGGACCGCGTGGTCATGTGGCAACACCGCTGGTATGTCCCGATCGTCCTGTCGGGGCTGGCCCTGCCGGCTCTGGTTGGATATCTCGCCGGCGGACCGTCGCGCGCGGCCGGCTGTTTTCTGCTCGCCGGCGTTGCCCGGGTGTTCCTGGTCCTGAATTCCACCTTCTGCATCAATTCCGTCTGCCACCTATGGGGCCGGCAGCCGTACAGCACGACGAACAGCAGCCGCGACAACTGGTGGGTGTCGTTGATCACGTTCGGCGAGGGCTACCACAACTACCATCACGCCTTCCCACGCGACTATCGGAACGGACCCAAGTGGTACAACATGGACCCGTCCAAATGGGTCATCTACAGCCTGGCCTTGCTGGGGTTAAGCCGGAATCTCATCCGTTCCGGGCCAAGACACATGCGCCAATCCGTGGCATGAAGTGATGATGATCGTGCTGGTGTGGCTGCATCTTCTGGCCGCGGTCGCCTGGATCGGCGGGATGGTCCGAGGTCGCCGCGACCACGGTGCCGCCCGGGCACATGCAGAAGCTGTACACCGAGCGGCCGTTGCCGGCGTGATGCACCAGCTTGTAGTCGGCCGCGCCGAGCAGGGGGTGGCCGGCGCTGGGGCCGAACCGCGCACGA
>JANOEZ010000234.1:0-1015 GCA_031413335.1 Nitrospirota bacterium | reverse complement strand
AGCGCTTATGACTGTGGACGCCCCGAGATCGCCGCCAGCCTCGAGTCCTATTTCAAGGAGGACCACAACCGGCAGGTCATCGAGCAACTGCTTAATCTTGGCCTGACGATCGAAGCCGTTCCTGAAAAAGACAAGGGAGCGCAGCCGTTGACAGGAAAGCAATTCGTCTTTACCGGCGGGCTGGAACGATTCAGCCGGGACGAAGCGACACGGCGCGTGAAACAACTGGGCGGACGGGCGGCGGCGAGCGTCAGCAAACAGACCGACTACGTTGTAGCCGGCGCCGAGGCCGGCTCGAAATTGAACAGGGCACGGAAATTTGGAGTGACCATCCTGACGGAAGCGGAGTTCGCGGCGCTGACCGAAAAGACTTAGAAGAAAAAGCTGCGGTGGGTCACGGCGTGCTTGGCATCTTCTGACTGTTTGTCTCCGTGCGGCTCGGCCGGCGCTCCGGGCTTCTCTTCCTTGAAAATCTGCACGCTCCTGATGGACCTGGCATCGGCCTCGTGCACGACCAGGCGGCACTGCCCCACCCGGACTTCCTCGCCCACGGCCGGGATGTGTCCAAGCCGCTGCTGAATCAGCCCGCTGATCGTGTTGGATTCGTCTTCGAATTCCGTCTTGAAAAATTCGTTGATGCGGCGCACCTCGGTCCGGCCATGGACCAGGATCTGGGTTTTCCCCACGCGCTTGATCAGCTCTTCGGTGATATCGGTCTCGTCCATGATCTCGCCGACCACCTCTTCGAGCAGATCCTCCAGCGTGATGATCCCCATCATCCCGCCGAATTCGTTGACGACAACCGCCATATGGCGATGCTCCTGCCTGAACTGCTTCATCAGATCGTCGGCAGGTTTCGTGGCCGGCACAAACGGCGCCGGCTGCGCAATATCTTTTAAGCGCTGATCCTCGCGTCCCTGCGCCAGTTCCATAAGCGCCTTGGTCTTGGAGAGAATGCCCGTGACGTTGTCCAGCGACCCGTCGTAGACCGGTATGCGGGAGAACTTCGACTCGA
>JANOEZ010000233.1:0-1770 GCA_031413335.1 Nitrospirota bacterium | reverse complement strand
GCCGAGGAAGATCCAGACGAGGGCGGTCATGCCGTCCACGTCGCGCTGGATGGTGATGACGTCCCACAGCCGGCCGGCCAGGCGCAGCAGCACGAGGTTCAGCGCGGCCGCGGTGCCGACGAGCGCGATGGCGGCCGCCATGCGCGGAAAATACGGTCTGAGGAATGGAAGAAAGCGGGAATAGTAGGACATCAGGCTACGTGATGAGTCATGCGTGACGCGTGATCGGTGATGCGAGAGGGGGCACGCACCATCACTGATGGATACGGCCCATCACGCAGCACGGATTATGGATTAGAGCTGCTGGATGGATTCGATCAGGTTCTTGTTCAGCGAGACGAAATCCGCCTGGTTTCTGTCGTTGATCACCACGTCGGTCAGGTTCACGAAGAGCCGCGATTCCTCGTTCAGCACGTCCGAGACGCGGTTCCGCATGGGCGGAATGACGAAATCTCCGACGTAGGTGTGGTTCACGGTCGTGATGCGCACGCGCACTTTCTTTAATTCGGGCATGGGCGCCTCCGGCTGTCCGTGGATTTATCCCTGGGTTTTCCGACGCAGGAACTTCTGCTTCCTGCGCAGCTTTCTGAACTTGTGCTTGCGCATTTTCTTCCGACGCTTCTTGAGCACGCTGGACATATTTCTTCTCCTCTGCGACGCGGAGTGTAGTGGGTTTTGCGTGTAAATGCAAGCCGGGCGTCGCATACCGCACTCTCAGGACTGAGGGCTGAGTGCTGAGGACTGAGTGCTGAGGACTGAGAGGAAAGGAGCCGTCCGGAATCTTTCCGGACCCCTCAGTCCACAGTCCTCGTGCCTCAGTCCTGATCCGCTTGACGCATTCCGTCTTCGCTACATATACTGCGCCATGTTCTTCCGCCTGATGCATGTGCCAGTCGTGATGCTGGTGGCCGGCCTGCTGGGGGCCGTCGCCCTGACGTCCGGCTGCTCGTCCAAAGAGGTCCGCTATCCCGAGGACCACAAGCGCTTCATGAAAATCGACAAGGCGGTGGAGGAGTTGCGCAACGCCTACGCCCGCCGCGACCTCTCGGAAATCCAGGGCATGATGCTGCCGCGCGAGGCGCTGGACAAGGCGACGAACGACATCCAGCAGGATTTTCAAACCTACCAGGAAATCGCCCTCGAATGGACCATCGACCGGGTCGTGATCGAAGGAGAATCGGTCGAGGTCGTGGTGAGTTGGGCGGGGCAATGGCACAAGATTCCCGAGGACACGGGCACCCGCGAGCGCGGCCATGGGGTGCTCCGGTGTGTGGGTGAAAAAACCGTCCTGCTCAACGGCCTGGAGGGCGATCTGCCCTTCGGCATGGCGTTGCGCCGCGCGGGGGAACCGACGCCTCCTGGCTCGCGTCCCCGATAGTTCATGACCGTTCCCAAGCGAGGCACGTCCTCTCTCCGTCCTCCCGAGGCAGAGTTTCTGGTGATTGGCAGCGGCGTCGCGGGTCTTCGCGCGGCGATCGAACTGAGCCGGCATGGCCGTGTGCTGATGCTGACCAAGGGCAACCCGCTGGAAAGCAGTTCGATCTACGCCCAGGGCGGCGTGGCAGTCGCGCTCAGCGAAGAAGACGACGTCTCCATCCATTTGAACGACACCCTCAAGGCGGGCCACGGTCTCTGCCGGCGCGAAGCCGTGCGCGTGCTGGTGGAAGAGGGGCCGGGCCGCATCCGGGAACTGATCGCCTGGGGCGCCCGCTTCGACAAGATCGGCAGCAAGTTCGCCTTTGCCCACGAAGCGGCGCACAGCCGCAGCCG
>JANOEZ010000232.1:0-1166 GCA_031413335.1 Nitrospirota bacterium | reverse complement strand
CGATGCGGGCAACCCCTTTTACATTGGCGCACAGATCGCCGAGCCCCGGAGCAACCAGCCTAAACGGTCCTCCTTTGGATGCAGGCATCGGCTGCCCATCCAGTTCATACACCAGCACGCCATACTCCATCGCCTGCTTGACCGTCAGGCTGGCGGCAAACTGGCCATCCTGCGAATGGAAGGTAATGTGGTCGGCTCCGATCGCCAGCGCAGGCACCTCAAGAATCCCTTTCACTCTAATGGCTTTCCCATTCATATGAGGCATGATTGTACCGAGGTCTAAGACCTGGTGCTCGACTGGAAGCCTGGCCAGCGCCTCCCGGTCGAGCGTCACCGGTTGGACGACCGCTCCTTCGATACGGAGCATTCCTGGGCCGGTTTTTTCCCGTTCCGTGATGGCCTTCACCAGGGCCGTCATCGCTTCATTGACTGGCGTCGGAATCCCCAACTCACGCCCCTTTTGCACGATATAGCCGTTGAGCGAATCGATCTCGGTCGGCCGACCGGCCTTCCAGTCGTCGTACATGGAGGTATGGATATCCCGGATGGCCTGCGTGACCTGCACGGTTTTCTCGGCCATATCAGGCGCGAGCGGCACCTTGAGCGTGGCGGATACCGCCGCCACTTCACCCACGATCTGCCGGATCACCCCCATCATCTCCGGATGGTCCAGCGCCTTCGCAACCCGGTCGTTGATCAGGACCGTGATCGGATTGAAGACGCAGTTCCAGCACATCTTCTCCCACTTGCTGCGACGGATGTCATCCGAGATCTGGCACTGAATGCCCGCCTGCTTGAACAGATCGGCGATCATCCCAAGCCGTTCACTCTTGTACCCCATCATTTCGCCGATCGCCACCGATCCACGCTTATAGTGTTCGATCACGCCCGGTTCGATGATCTTCGAATAGATAAAGGCCACGCCGCCCACCACGCAATCGCGCTGCAGACGCGCGTGGATGCGGTCCTCCACATCCACCCCGTTCTGCAGGGTCAGAATGATTGTTTTCTCGGTCAGGACCGGCTCAAGCTGATCCATGGCCTCATCAAGGTCGTAGGCTTTGACCGCCAGGATGATGAGATCAGGGCGCACCAATTCACGTGGATCGGACGCAGCCGGCGGCCGAACCGTCAAGGTCCCGTTCGCGCTACGGAGGATCAACCCT
>JANOEZ010000231.1:0-2082 GCA_031413335.1 Nitrospirota bacterium | reverse complement strand
CGCCGCCCGGCAGCGATCCCAGGACAACCATCAGCCAATGGCGCGCCGAAGTGGCCGCAGTCTACGGCGGCGCCCCCACGCATCCCGTCGCCATCAGTCTGGCCGGCCATGTCCGGCACTTGGGCATTCCGAGGGAATATTTCGACGAACTCATCAACGGCGTCGAGATGGATCTCTCGACGACGCGCTACATCACATTCGACGAACTCTCCCGCTACTGCTACCGCGTCGCCTGCGTCGTGGGGCTCATCTGCCTGCACATCTTCGGCACCCGGGATCCGCGCGCGAAGGACTATGCCGTCAACCTGGGCATGGCCTTCCAGCTCACCAACATCCTGCGCGACCTGGGCACAGATGCAGACAACGGCCGCGTCTACCTTCCCCAGGAGGATCTCACGCGGTTCGGCTACACCGAGGCGCGGTTGTTCCAGCGTCGCGACTCGCCCCAATTCGGTGAACTGATGGCCTTTCAATGCACGCGCACACACAAGTTTTACGGGAACGCCCGTGCGATTCTGGACAGCCTGCCGCGCGCCGATCGAAAAGCGCTGATCCCGGCCGAAATGATGCGCGGGGTCTACGAGCGTATCCTGCGTCGCATCGAACAGGCCGACTACCGCGTGTTCGACTCGCGCATCAGCGTGCCGACAGTGTCCCGCCTGGCGATTGCTGCCGGCGTGTGGCTGCGCAGCCTGCTCTCGTAATCATGTCTCGAACAGTGCTCATCGTCGGAGGCGGGCCATCCGGACTCGCTGCCGCCCTGCGACTCAGCACGCAGGGATACGAAATCACGCTCATCGAACAAAGCGGACGATTAGGTGGGCGTTTACTGAACGGTGACGCAGCCACCAATCAGTTCGACACCCTTCCGCCGGTGTTCATGGGACATCACACGGCGACCGTGGCCCTTCTGAACGAGCTGGGAACGGCTGATTTTTTCGCGCAGTCCAACAGCCTCCGGTTCGAATTCCAACTTCCCGGCGGACGCCTCGTCCCGTTGATGCAGCCCTGGCTGCCCGCTCCCTTTCACACGATGCTTGGATTGATGTTGTTTGGAGGACTGCCGATGGCAGACCGCTGGCGGCTGTTGGATGTCATCGAACGAAGCTGGGAAGACGATCCCGCCCTTCCGCAGAACCTCGATCAGCGGACGGCCGAAGACTGGCTGGAGGAACGCAAACAATCGGAGCGCGCGCGCGCAGACATCTGGACGCCGCTGGCCCGTATTCTCATTGGAGACGATCTGGCCACCGTCTCGGCGGCGGCCCTTGTCGGCGCCCTCACGCGCTGCTTTCTGGCCGCCCGCCGCCACGCGCGCCTCGCCCTCCCAGCCGACAGCCTGGCCACTCTCCTGCTGGCACCACTCACCGCCCGGCTGGCCCAGGCCGGCGTGGCCATGACACTCAACACCGCCGCCGTGCTGTTGCAGGTCGAGCAGGACCGTGTGACCGGCGTGCGGCTGCGCGACGGCGCCACGCTGACCGCGGATCAGTACATCGTGACGCTGCCGCATCAACACCTCACGGCGATCTTGCCGGAGCGGGTGCTCACGCACTATGCCTATTTTCAGCAGCTCACCCAGCTCTCAGATTCGCCGGCGCTGACGGTGCATCTGAATGTCGACACGGCCCTCCAGGCGCCGCGCGTGGTGCTCTTTGCTCGGCGAACCTTTCACTGGCTGGTGAGCCGGCCTGCACCGCGTCGCAGCGGAACCGTCGTCTCCGTAGTGTCCACCGGCAAGCCGGAATTGTTCGAACGGACAGACCAGAATCTCATCACGCTGGCACTCGATGAGTTGGCATATGCCTATCCTGGATCGGAAGCCATCAAGCTGCTCGACAGCCGGGTGGTCCGGGAACCCCGCGCGTTCCTCACGATGAGCCCCGGCATGAGAGTGCACCGTCCCCTGCCGCAAAGTCCGTTCCAAAATCTGCTGATCGGAGGCGATTGGACCGACACAGGCCTGCCCGCCACACTGGAAAGCGCCATCGTCAGCGGCACCCGCTGCGCGGAGATGATTCTGGCGAAGAAAGAATAAGCGGATAGGAAGAGCGAGCAGGCGACCCGGTCTCCCTTCGTGCT
>JANOEZ010000230.1:0-1166 GCA_031413335.1 Nitrospirota bacterium | reverse complement strand
CGTCGGCCTGATGCGTGATGCGGGTCAATCGGACATTCAGACCGTGACGTTGACCTTTTCAGAGTTCACAGGCAAGTCCGGTGATGAAGCACCGCTTGCAGAGCTGGTTGCCCGACAGTACGGGACGCGCCATACGACCCGCACCGTGTCAGAGGCTGAATTCCGGGAGGATATGCCACGGATCCTGGACGCAATGGACCAGCCAAGCATTGATGGTATCAACACCTGGTTTGTCAGCAAGGCGGCTCAGGAACTCGGCCTGAAGGTGGCCATGTCTGGTGTGGGAGGCGATGAGCTGCTCGCCGGATACTCGTCGTTTGAAAGGATTCCCAGTTTGGTGAGACGTCTGGCGATGCCATCGCAGATCCCATTTCTGGGACGATTGGCTCGAACCCTGGGTAGGCATTGCATCCCAGGGTCGTTCACGGTCCACCCAAAAGCACTGAGTGTGTTGGAGTATGGCGGAACATACCCCGGCGCGTACCTTCTTACGCGGGGACTCTTCATGCCAGGTGAGCTGAACACGGTGCTGGACGAGGATATGGTCAGGGAGGGCCTTCGACGCCTCAGGCCCCTCGACTATATCGGCGAACTCTTAAGTCCGGACCCCGGCACAGCGCGGAGTAGGGTAGCAGTGTTGGAGGCGGGACACTATATGCGGAACCAGCTTCTGCGCGACACCGATTGGGCCAGCATGGCCCACTCGCTGGAGATTCGCACACCGTTGGTAGACTCGCACCTGTTGCGCAGACTTGCGCCGGCCCTTGCCTTCGGCGAAGCCGGCCAGGGAAAGGATCTGCTGGCCCGGAGTTCGAGCCTTCCCCTTCCGGAGCCGGTTCGCACGCGTGGCAAGACCGGCTTCTCCATACCAGTGGCACATTGGATAGCGAATGACCCCGGCTTCCAACGAGGGATATCCCGTTCGAGTATCACAACCTCGCATGAGCCTGCTCTTTGGACGCGACGCTGGGCGCATAATGTGGCGTCGGTGTTGGGTTAGCGTGAAAAGATGACTGAGCCTATCCGCATCCTCGCGTTGATCACCGATGGTTTTGGCGGCCAGGGAGGGATCTCGCAATATAACCGCGATCTACTGACGGCATTGTCCGATGCCGACATTGTGGGAGAAATCGTCGTGCTCCCCCGCCTCGGGCAGGCCGGTCAGC
>JANOEZ010000229.1:0-1092 GCA_031413335.1 Nitrospirota bacterium | reverse complement strand
GATCATCGCGTTCGCGCAGGTTCAAGGTGATGGGTTATGGGCGATAGGCTATAGGTAAGATGCGATGAAGCAAAAAGTGCCCGCAGGTTTGTCTCGCCTGTTGCCGATCACCCATAGCCTATTGCCTATTGCCTCGTAAATAAATAAACCAATAGACCATTGCCACCAGGACGGTCCCGCCCAACACGTTCCCGATCGTGACATAGATAAGGTTGCCGATCGCACCGGTCCAAGCAATCGGCGCCACGCTCGAGGAGGCCAGCGCGATCCCGACCGGCAGAAAATACATGTTCGCGATGGAATGCTCGAAGCCGCAGGCCACGAAGGCGCTGATCGGAAACACGATCGCGAGGATCTTGTCGGTGACGCTCCGGGCTCCCATGCACAGCCAGATGGCCAGACACACGAGCACGTTGCAGAGCACGCCGCGCATCAACGCCTGCATCGGATCGAGGCCGGCCTTCGTACGGGCAATGCGAATGGCCGTCTCCCCGAGTGCCCCGTCGCCAAGCTCATGCACCCCGGCCAGCAGCACCAGCGCCACGGTGCCGAGCGCGCCGAGCAGATTGCCGGCATAGACCCAAGCCCAATTTCTGAGCACGTCCCCCGTGCGAAGGCGCCCGGCCGCCCAGGCCATGGCAATCAAGTTATTGCCGGTGAACAGTTCGGCGCCACCCACCACGACGAGGATCAACCCCAGGCTGAAGGCAACCCCGCCGGCCAGCCGCATCAATCCGAAGGGTGCGTCCGGCCCTGCCCCGCTTACTGTCACGGTGTAGAAAAGCGCACCTAGAGAAATGAAGGCGCCTGCGAGGACGGCCAACGCCACGGTCGTGAGTACCGGCGCGGTTGCCTTCGCGACGCCGACATCCCGGACGCGCACGGCGATCTGCTGCGGCGCATAGGCGTCGAGGAATGCAGCAGAGCTGGCGGTCGTCTCGTTCATGTGATCAGCCTGACCCGTCCCGTGTCTCGCGCCTCGTACCTCGCGCCTGTCATTTTTTCCACCCGCTCGGTCGTGACCTTGTACTCGGGACACTTGGAGCTTTCGTCCGCGCTGGTGGAGTGCAGCACGTTCAGGTCCGTCGTCGG
>JANOEZ010000228.1:0-3645 GCA_031413335.1 Nitrospirota bacterium | reverse complement strand
GAACGCGTTTCGCGCGCTTCAACCGCATCCTCGACCGCATGCACCGCCGACACGCGCAGCACCATCTCGCGCACCGTCAGGCGATGGAGCATATTGCAGGAGGTGCAGCGAAGCACGATGTGGTCCGGCAGGTGCAGCGATTTCAGATTCAGGCACAGGGGATGGACGGCGAAACACTGTTGAACGAAGGCACCACTTTTATAGATCTGCGTCATTTACATTCGCGCTAACACGACCAACGCGGCCACTCCAACGACATACGGAATCACGCAGGAGTAGAGCAGCGCTCTGGTTGCGAGCGCTCCGGACGACTCGGGTTGCAGCGCCCGCTGTTCCTTGTACACGAACTCGTAGGACAGCACGGCGATGGTGATGGTCAACACCAGCACCTTGCTGGTCCGGGGCCAGGTATAGATGCCGCTCAGCACGAAATCCGTGGTGAAAAATCCGCCGATGAAGAGAATCAAGGGAGCCACGAAAAAACGGACGGTCCCGGCCATCCACTTCTGCCCGCGCGGGCCGAAGTCGGCAACCCTGGTTTCAGCCGGCGTCACGCCCCGACCGCGGGTTTTCGAACGGCGCCGGACGGGGACGCTTGACCGGCATGACAGGGTTTGCAGAGCCGGGGGCGCTGCTTGAGAAACCTCGCCTTGCCGCCGGCCAGACAACTGTAGTGGACGAACTGATCGCACACGGTGCAACGCGCCCAGCCGCCACGGAAAAACGTGAAATTCCGGTAGAGCCCCTTGTGGCAAACCGTGCACATCCGGGGCTCGATCCCCAGCAACATCGGTTCCCATTGTCCGCCGAACACGCGAATGCTCATGGCGGGAGTATACCGAATGGGTAAGTTCAAAGGCAAAAGTAAAAAGGCAATCGCATCCGCGTCCTTGCTTTGTACTTCCAACTTTTCACTTTTTGCCTGGCCGCGTGGCCGCGTGTTTGACACGCGGCAAAACCCTTTGTTAGTCTCCGCGCGACGGACATCACATGGACATCAAGCGGTATCTCGAGCAGAAACGCGACGACGTGGACCGGTTCCTGGAATCGGCCATCCCCGGCGCGACCACACCACCGACGACCCTCCACGAATCCATGCGCTACAGCCTCTTTGCGGGCGGCAAACGTGTCCGGCCCATCCTGGCCATTGCCGCTGCAGAGGCGGTCGGCACGGCATCGAAGGCCATCCTCCCGGTCGCCTCTTCGCTCGAGCTGATCCATACCTATTCGCTGGTCCACGACGACCTGCCGGCGATGGATAACGACGATTTCCGCCGCGGCAAACCGACCAACCATAAAGTCTACGGCGATGCGATGGCCATTTTGGCCGGCGACGCCCTGCTGACACTCGCCTTCGAATTGTGCAGTCGGCCCGACCTGATGGATGGATTGGACCCAGCGCGCCAGATTCAGATCGTCCGCGAACTGGCCTATGGCTCAGGCAATCTCGGCATGGTCGGCGGGCAGGTCCTGGACATCCAGGCCGAGAACAAGGACATCGACTTCGCCACGCTCCAAAACATTCACAAGCATAAAACGGGCATGCTGATCCGCGCAGCCGTGCGCATGGGCGCGATCACGGCCGGAGCCACTCCGGCACAACTGGACAGCCTGACGAAATACGCGGAAGACACAGGCCTGGCCTTCCAGATCGCCGACGACGTGCTGAACGTCACCGGTACCCGCGAAGAATTAGGCAAGGACGCCAACACCGACGCCAAGCGCGGCAAGAAGACCTACCCGACGTTCTACGGCGTGGACGGCGCCAAAAAGATGGCCGACGAATGCACCCAGCGGGCCATCGAGCGCCTCTCCTCATTCGACACGAAGGCCGATCCGCTCCGCGAACTCGCCCGGTATATTACGGCGCGGAAAAATTGATGTCGACAGCTGACATGCTGACAAGACTGCACGCTGACAAGTTGAGGATTTACTTGCCACTTGCCCGCTTTCCACTTGTCAGCACTCTCCCTTCATGAAAGCTCTCATCACCGGTGCAACCGGCTTTGTCGGTGCGGCTGTCGCCCGCGCGGTCGCCACCACCGGCACGGAGGTGCGCGTGCTCGTCCGGCAGGACAGCGATCTCGGCAATCTTGAGGGATTGAAAGTCGAGCGATCTCTCGGAGACCTGCGCGACCGCGAGTCGCTCCGCCGCGCGCTCACCGGCTGCCAACAGCTCTATCATGTCGCTGCGCATTACGCGCTGTGGGCCAAAGACCCCTCGATCTTTTACGACATCAACGTCACCGGCACCCGCATGCTGCTCGAAACTGCCCGCGACACCGGCATCCAGCGCATCGTCTACACCAGTACCATTGGCGCAATCGGCCTGCCGGAAGGTAATGGACCCGGCACGGAACAGACGCCGGTGTCGCTCGCGCAAATGGCCGGTGACTACAAGCGATCCAAATATCTTGCCGAGCAGGAAGTCCTGACGCTGGCCAAAGCCGGCTTGCCGGTCGTGATCGTGAATCCCAGCGCGCCGGTCGGCGAGCGGGACATCAAGCCCACCCCCACCGGGCAGATGATCGTGGACTTCATGAAGGGCCGCATGCCGGCCTATATCGAAACCGGCATGAACCTGATTGATGTGGATGACGTGGCCATCGGACACGTCAGGGCCATGGAGCGAGGCCGGATCGGCGAGCGCTATATTTTGGGGAACCGGAATTTGATGTTGCGGGAAATCTTCGAGCTGCTCAGCAAGCTGACCGGCGTCCCCGCCCCGACGATCAAGCTGCCCCGGCTGGCGATTTTACCACTGGCCTACGTCAATAAATGGATCGCGGATTACATCACTCATCAGCCGCCGCGCATTCCGCTGGAAGGCGTGAAGATGGCCAAGTACAAGATGCACTATGACTGCAGCAAGGCCATCCGCGAGTTGGCCTTGCCCCAACTGCCGATCGAAATTGCGCTGGAGAAGGCCGTGAAGTGGTTCCGAACCCACGGCTACGCATGATGGACGCACCGATCCTCCTCTTCAAAACATTGCTCCTCCGCCCTTACGTCTTCGTCTTTCTGGCGGCGGCGGTGTTTTGCGCGCACCGTTTGATCGGCTGGAAACGGACAGGCTTGTTTTTGGGCATCACCTGGTTCGTCGCCTTCGTGTGCGAGTGGTCCTCGACCCGCAACGGCATTCCCTTCGGCTGGTACCACTACACGGGCGCGACGGTCGGCCAGGAACTGTACCTGTCGAACGTCCCCTTCATGGATTCGCTGTCGTTCAGTTTTCTGCTCTATGCGAGCTATTGCCTCGCGCTGTTCTTTCTGCTGCCGAAACAGGCGCCGAACGGCGCACGATGCTGTTGGCCCGCGCTTGGCTTTCCGCTTGAAACCCGCACCTCCTGGCCGGTGTTCGGCTTGACTGTGCTCTTTTTTGCCTTCATTGATATGGTGATCGATCCCGTGGCGCTGCAAGGCCATCGCTGGTTTCTGGGCCAGATCTATTTCTATCCAGACCCTGGCATCCACTTCGGCGTGCCGATCGCCAACTATGTCGGCTGGGCCGTGGTGGGGGCCGTCTCGCTAGCGATGTATGTTCCGTTGGACCGCCACCTGCCGCCGCTCCCTCATGAACAAAGCCAGACGGTCACCGGCGCGGTGCTGCTGGGCTGCGGCCTCTATTATGGAGTGCTGCTGTTC
>JANOEZ010000227.1:0-9204 GCA_031413335.1 Nitrospirota bacterium | reverse complement strand
CACCGTCTGCATCACGGACCACAGATTGTGGTAGCCGTCCGGCCGGCGATCCAGCACGCGGAGCACCAGATTGACCTTGGCCGGCGCGTTAATTCTGACTGTTCGTTCGCTTCCCACCGTCTCCACCCTCATCGGCTTCGTCACGGCCCCGCGTGATCGCAAATTTGCTCAGGCGGTATCGGAACGACCGCGCATCCAGCTGCAGCAGTTTGGCCGCCCGCTTCTTGACCCATTTCGCACGCTCCAGCGCCTTGAGCAGCAGCTCTTTCTCGATCGAATTGACCAACTGCTCCAGGTCGAGCCCCTCCGGCGGAAGATCCGTCGGGTGCGCCGGCTTCGCCGCGGCCGACGGCCGGTGTAGCCAGCCGGCGATGTCCTCTTCCGTGATCGTGGTCCCTCCGCCGAAGGCCACCGCCCGCTCGATCAGGTTTTCCAATTCCCGCACGTTGCCCTTCCATTCGTGGGCCATCAACAACTTGAGGGCATCGGGCGACAGCGCGAGCACGGGCTTCCCGTTGGCGCGTGAGAATTTCTCCAGAAAATGCCGGGCCAGCAGCGGGATGTCCTCCGTGCGCTGCCGAAGCGGCGGCAGCGTGATCGGGATGACATCCAGCCGGTAGTACAGATCCTCTCGGAAGGCGCCCTCCGCGATGGCCTTCTCGAGATCCTTGTTCGTCGCCGCAATCACCCGCACGTCGACCTTCACGTCCTGCGTGCCGCCGACGCGCCGGAACTCCCGTTCCTGCAACACCCGCAGCAACTTGACCTGGGTCGCCGGCGTCGTTTCCCCGATTTCATCGAGAAAAATGCTGCCCCCGCTGGCCACCTCGAAGAGACCCGCCTTGTTCGTCGCCGCGCCGGTGAACGCGCCCTTCATATACCCGAACAGCTCGCTTTCCAGCAGCGTTTCCGGCAGCGCGCTGCAGTTCACCGGCACGAACGGCATCCGGGCGCGCGGGCTGCTGGCATGGATGGCCCGGGCGACCAGTTCCTTGCCGGTCCCGCTCTCGCCGCAAATCAGCACATTGCTCTTGGTATCCGCCACCTTCTTGATGACATCGAACACCTTCTGTATTGCGCTGCTGTTGCCGATCATCCTGGCCGGCGGCGCCTTCGCAGCCATTTCACGCTTGAGCAGCATGTTTTCCGTCGACAAGCGGCGCTTTTCCAGCGCATTCCGAACGATGAGCTGGACCTCATCGACCTGGAACGGTTTGGTCAGATAATCGTAGGCGCCCAGCTTCATCGCTTCGACCGCCGATTCCGCCGAGGCAAAGGCCGTGATGATCAGTACGACGGAGTCCGGCGACATATCCTTTGCCGCCTTGAGGACCTCCAGCCCGCCGGCTTTCGGCATCTTCAGATCGGTGATCACCAGATCGAACAGCTCCTTCTCGATCCGCGCGATGGCTTCGTCTCCATCGGAGGCGACGGTGACGACATACCCGGCCCGCGTGAGCATGATGCTCAGGACATCCCGCAGGCTGCGCTCATCATCGACAATAAGAATTTTTTCCACGATTCGCGCCCCTTAGAACGACGGGGACAGACCCGTTGCAGGACGATTGACAGCCCGATGATTCACTCTGCACCGCATGCTGGACAGATCTCATGCACGATCAGGATCTTTTCCATGGTTCCCGACCTTCATGCCACAACCGGGGGCCCGCCCCGGCCTCGACCGGCAGACACACCGCAAACCGGGCGCCCTTCCCCTCTTCGCTCTCGACCCTGATCCACCCGCCATGCTGGTCCACGATCCGCTGGGCCGTGGCCAGCCCGAGACCGGACCCGTCCTTCTTGGTCGTAAAGAAGGGAAAGAATATTTTATTGAGATCCTCTTTCTTGATGCCGACTCCGGTATCCTGCACGGTCACTTCCACGACCTCGCCGCTGCGCTTGCCCGATGTCACCCGCCGGCGTCCGGTGGAGATGGTCAACTGCCCTCCCGACGGCATGGCCTGCAGGGCGTTCGTCGCCAGATTCCAGAAGACCTGCTTCATTTTGTCCGGATCCACCTGGACCATGGGAATGTTCTCGTCCTGATGCAGCACCACCGCCTGCGCGTCCTGCAACTGGCCGTCGTGCTTGACCAACGCCACCGTGTCGTTGATGAGCTCGCGGAGATCGCACTCTTTCAGATTCAGATCGGGCGGACGCGAATAGCGCAGAAACTCGGTCACGATCGCGTTGAGTCGCGTGGCTTCGCGCGTGGCAATGTCCATGAGCCGGGCATTGTCCGCGTCGAGCGTGGGCTCCTTGCGCAGCATTTGCAGCGCGCCCGCCATCCCGCCCAGCGGATTCCTGATTTCATGCGCCATACCGGCCGACATCTCGCCGATCTTGGCGAACCATTCGCGGCGACGCATTTCCTCCTCGAGATCACGCACCTGCGTCAGATCCTTGAAGACCCCGACCAGACCGGCCTGGGTCTCGCCCTCGGTCAGGGGCGACAACGTCATGCCCAGCACCAGGCGGCTGCCGTCGGCCCGCTGGCCCTCCACCTCAAAGCTGGCCGGCACTCCTCTGGATGCATTATCGTGCCTGTCGCCAAAGACTTCCCGCCACGACCGGTGCAGGACCGTTCTGGGTTCATAGCCGGTCATCTCGAGGGCGGCGCGGTTGAGCCAGGTCAGGCGCCCCTCCACATCGGTCGTGAACACGCCGCTGGGAATGCTCTGCACGACATTCTCATGAAACTCCTGGAGCCGGCTCAATCCCTGCTCGGTTTTTACCAGCGACTGGTCCGCCCGCTTGAGCTGTTCGGCCAGCGTTCCGCTGAGGTAGCCGACGGCCAGCATCGCGAGGGCCTGGACCCCGTAGGTCTGGAGCGTCTGCGCAGTCGACAGGTCGCTGGGCTGCAGCCATTCCACAAAATCCATCAGCCCGTAGAATTGAATGTTCGTCACGATCCCGAACAGGACCGCGGAGACCCCGGCCGTCAGCAATCCCCCCCGGCGCTGAAGGATGAGGCTGGCGAAGCTGACGGTGATCATGTAGAGCGCTGAAAACGGGCTGCTGATGCCTTCCGTCCTGGCCACCAAAAATGTTTCCAGCAGCAGGTCCACGCCGATCTGCACGTAGGCGAATTGCTGCAACCGCTGCGGCGTGTCCAGGTATCGCAGCGCGAACGCATAGGCGATCGTGATGACGTAGGTCAGGACGATCAACGCGTAATAGGCGATGACGAGTTCGTTGCGGGCGATTTGGAACGTGATGGAAAGCCCGAGGAGGAGGGTGACGACCACCACCCGGAACGACATCAACCACTTCAGCCGAACCCTGATCTCGTTCATGGATGCCCGTACACCGTCAGGAAGGGGCGGGATCGGAGGTCATGGGGCCTGCCACCTGAGGCGCATGCCGGCAGCAGGCCCATAGGGAATTCGCGTGCCTTACCCGATTGCGCCGGCCATGGTGAAAATCGGCAGGTACATCGCGATGACGATGAACCCGATCACGACGCCCAGGAATACCATCAGCACCGGTTCCATCAAAGACGTCAGGCCCTTGACAGCTTCGTCGACCTCATCGTCATAAAAGTCGGCGATTTTCCCCAACATCGCATCCAACGCGCCAGTGGCTTCGCCGACGGAGATCATGTGCGTGACCATGCTGGGGAACACCCCGCTTTTAGCAAGAGGTTCCGAGACCGTTTTGCCCTCGCTGATGCCGGCCCGGGCGCTCAGGATCGCTTCCTCCACAATCTTGTTGCCAGCCGTCTTGGCCACGATGCTCAGCCCTTCCAGGATCGGCACGCCGCTGCTGATCAGCGTTCCAAGCGTCCGCGTGAATTGGGCCACGGAGGCTTTCCGGATCAAATCGCCCACGACCGGCATTTTCAAGGCAAACTTGTCTATCTGGTACCGGCCATCCTTCGTCGCGTACAGCTTCTTGATTCCTTGTAACGACCCATACGCTCCGCCAAAAATGGCCCACCAATAGTACCTCATGAAATTGCTGAAGTCGATCACGACCTGGGTGGGTCCGGGAAGCGGCACCTTGCCCCCCGACAGATCGTTGAACATCTTGGCAAAGATCGGGATGACGAAGATCATGAGCACCGAGATGACGGCCACCGCAACAAACATAATGGCCGCCGGATAAATCATCGCCGATTTGATTTGCGCCTTCAGTTTCATCGCCTTCTCGATATGCTTGGCGAGCCGCTGCAGAATCGTATCGAGCAACCCGCCGGCTTCGCCGGCCGCAACCATGTTGCCATAGAGATCGTCGAATACCTTGGGATGCCGTTTCAGCGCGTCGGCGAATGTCGAGCCGCCTTCAACCGCCCCCTTGACCAGGCCGACCGTTTTGGCCAGCAGTTTGTTCTCCGATTGCGTCGCGAGAATATCGAGACACTGGATCAGCGGCAGACCGGCATTGATCATGGTGGCGAACTGGCGGGTGAAGACGACGATGTCCTTGTCCGACACGCTGCCGCCGCCGAAATTAAAACTAAACCCCTTGGGCTTTTCCTTGACCTCGGTGACGGTCACTCCCTGGCTGGCCAGCTGACCCTTGGCGTCTTCGAGCGAATTGGCGGTGACGTCGCCTTTTGCGGCCTCGCCCTTCTTCGTTTTTCCGGTATAGGTGTAGACGGTCGGCATGGATGACCTCTTTTGCCTTCGGCCGCTTATCGCACCGCTGGTATGATGGGTTCCTCAGCCCTTCTTTACTGCTCCACCCTGTATCCTCGAACGGAATGAAAATCTTAAATCCGCTCGTTGTTCCAACAGGTTAGAGGGCATGAACTGAAAGGCAGTCTACTGAAGGCCTGAAGACTTGTCAACTTGAACGCGTTTCGATGTCGGCAAAATATCAGGGAGTTTTGGCCAACCGCGCCGGCTAGAACGGCCCGGTATTCAGACGGGCGAATCCTCTATAGAGGTAGTGGAATCCGGACGCCACGGTCAGCAGGACCACCAGATACAGCAGCGGGTCGAGCAGACGCATATCTATCTGACGGGCCACGCAGGCCACCGCCAGCAGGAGATACGCCAATTGGAACACCGTGGTTCCCTTGCCCAGCAGCGTAGGCGCGATGTCCACGGCCGACTCGGTCAGATGCGCGAGCAACGCGCCGGTCAGCAGGATCACATCCCGACTGACGACGAGAATCACCATCCACAAGGGCACCAGATGCAGCGCCGACAAGGTCAGAAAGCCGGACGTCAAGAGCAGCTTGTCGGCTAGGGGATCGAGATACATGCCCAGCTTCGTACGCTGGTTGGCCGCCCGGGCAATCGTCCCATCCAACGCGTCGGTGAGACCGGCCCCCAGCAACACCGCCAGAGCCGGTTCGTACGAGGCATACAGCATCAGTCCGACGAACACCGGAATCAGAAGAATCCGCAGGAGGGTCAGACTGTTTGGAATATTCCACGCGTCGCCGGTCATCGAGGCATCATAGGAAGCCGGTCGCCAGCTTGTCAACGAGGGTTGCACTGCTCCACAAGGCTGACTATAATGCCGCCCTGTCAATCGGGGAACGCATTCACGCCATGTCGCTTCCACTGTCGTTCAGAAAAGAAGGCACGATCGAACGCCACCAGATCGAGGGCATGGACCCGAGCGATCGCTCTTTCAGTCGTTCGATCCTCGTCAATCGGATCGCGCAAGGTTACACCGGCAGCGTGATGTACGAAGCCCTGACCGTGACCGGCCAGACCAAACCGACAATCGGCGCTTCCGTGTCCAGCGTCGTGGAAAAAATGCAAGAACTCGGCTTTACGCGGATCCGCACGAGGCCGAACTTCAAGGGCACTCGCTACCTGGCGGAAAAAGAAACCTGGGTGGATTACCCGGACAAGTAGCCCGCAGCGAATAGCTGGTAGCTCTGTCTGAAGATCTCGCTCCTTCCTCTTCCTTAAGCTGTTCGCTATTTACTACTCGCTACCAGCTCTTCATAAATCACGTCGTGAATCGCCGGCCGGAATTGCTTGATCGCATCGTTGCGCCTTGTCGGATGCACGCGGTTGGATAGCAGCACCACTTCCAATTCCCTTGTCGGATCGACCCAGATCGAGGTGCCGGTATAGCCCAAATGGCCGAACGAGGCCGATGAGAACCGGCGACCCGAAGACGAGGGCGCCGACGGCGTATCCCAGCCCAGCGCCCAACTGGACCCGGCGATGGCCTCCTGCCTCGCCGTGAACCGCTTGACGAGATCGGACGGCAGGACCCGACTCCGTCCTGCGTAACTATCCAGCCACTGGCCGACCACGGCAGACACAGCCGCGGCCGTTCCGAACAGGCCCGCGTGGCCGGCCACGCCACCGAGCACATACGCATTCTCATCGTGCACTTCGGCCCGCAGGAGA
Source organism: Nitrospirota bacterium (assembly GCA_031413335.1). Taxonomy (GTDB): domain Bacteria; phylum Nitrospirota; class Nitrospiria; order Nitrospirales; family Nitrospiraceae; genus 2-02-FULL-62-14. Next base: position 2,881 of record JANOEZ010000227.1, on the reverse strand, counting down.
CGCCCGCGCCAGGGATCGTCTTCGGTCGGCGCCACGAGCGAGGTGTCCGGAGGGACCGCACTTCCAGGTCCCGTGCTTCTCGGACCGAGGAAAAACAACGTCGCCCTCATCGGCTCGAATACAGATCGTTGGCAATAGACGGCCAGCGTGGTGCCGCTCACCCGCTCCACAAGGATGCCCAGCAGGATGAATCCCAGATCGCTGTAGAGGCTGCGCGCTCCCGGCGGAGTCGCCAGGGGTTCCTGCTTGATCAACGCCAGCGCCAGCGTCACCGCCGCCGGGCTGCCGAGCAGCCCCGGTGCGCGGCGGTCTTCTTCCTCAATCCGTTCATACAAGGGCCGCCAGGCAGGCAATCCTGAACTATGTGTCAGCAGATGGAAGATCGTGGCCTCGCCGAGGGCGCTCCCCTGCAACTCCTCAATATGCTTCTGAAGGGGATCGTCCAGGCTCAGCCGGCCGTCCTGGATTAGACAAAGCATAGCCGTCACGGTGGCCAACGGCTTGGTCAGCGACGCCAGATCGTAGATTGTGTCCAGGCGCGCGGGCTCTTTGGCAGGAATCAGGGTAGTGCTGCCGAACGCCTGATGAAAGGCGATCTGCCCGCGGAGACGGACGTGCAGCACGGCCCCGGGAAATACGCCGCCCTCCACCGCAACGTGCATGGCCTTGGCGATGGGATCGGGTTGGCTCATCTGCCAGGAGAGTGCTCTTGTTAGCGGGGAGGGCGACCGGTCATCGGCTCATCATCCACCATCGGCTCCATGCCGGTTACGGAGTCGCGGTCCTGCTCTTCCATGGTCAATGTCCGCTCGAAGGCGCGCAGGGTTCCACGCAACCGTTCGATCGCCATGGCCCGCTGCTTGCGCAGGTCGGACAGTTCGCGTTGGAGCTTGGCCATCTCCTCGCGGGTGTTTCGCAGAAGGTCCGCCGCCATCACTTCCGCCTCCTTGACGATCAGTTCGGCATCACGCTTGGCGGCCTCCTTCAAATCCTCCGCCATGGTTTGGGTGGACACGAGCGTCCTTGTGAGCGCGGTCTCGGTCTTTTTGGAATCGGTCAGTTGCCCCTCCGTCGTGCCCAACTTTTCGCGCAACATCGCCGCTTCACGATTCAACTCGTCGACCGTCTGCGCAATGCTTTCAAGAAACCGGTCCACGTCCTGCCGGTTGTAGCCCCGCATGGAGACCTTGAACACCATATGCTGAATGTCGAGTGGCGTAATTCTCATCGTCAACCTCGCAAGCGTTCGCTCAGTGCAGTTGGGCCGCGACCTCGTACAGCGAGGCCACCACGGCGTACTGCAGAAACACAATGATTAAAATCGCCAGGAACGGCGACAGATCGATCCCCATCTGCCACCCCAATCGGCGCCGGATCGGCGCCAGCACCGGCTCGGTCGCGCGCTCCAGAAACTGCACGATCGGATTCCAGGGATCGGGATTTACCCAGGAAACCAGCGCGCGCGCGATGATGACCCACATATACAATTGCAGGAGAAGTTCCAGCACCTTGGTCAGACCCTCCAGGGCATTCCCCGCGACGAACATCAGCGCTGGGTCTCCCGCCCCAATTCCTCCGACCGTTTGGCCGCCGCTTCCACCGCCGCCATCAGCGCCGCGCGAAGCCCGCCCTGCTCCAGGCGGTGCAAGCCCGCGATCGTCGTGCCGCCCGGCGACGTCACGGAATTTTTTAATTTGGCGGGATGCTCGCCGGTCTCCAGCACCATGCGGGCCGCGCCCAGCACCGTTTGCGCCGCCAGCAGATCCGCGACCGCGCGGGGCAGACCCATTTTCACGCCCCCGTCCGCCAGCGCCTCGATCGCCAAAAACACATAGGCCGGGCCGCTGCCGCTCAGGCCGGTCACAGCGTCCATCAGCTTTTCCTCCACCACGACCGCCCGGCCGACCGCCTCAAACAGGCGGCGGGCAAGCTGCTGATCCTTGTCCGTCACGCCCGCTCCGAACGAGAGCGCCGACACCCCGTCGCGGACCAGCACCGGCGTATTGGGCATGACGCGCACCACGCGCGAGCCCTTCGGCGCCAGCTTGACGAGACGGGCAATCGTGACCCCGGCGGCAATCGAGAGGATGAGTTTGCCCGCCAGCACCGAGGACAAATCCTTCGCGACCGCATCGAGTATCTGGGGTTTCACCGCCAGCACGATCACATCGGCCCAGGCCGCCGCCTCGCGGTTGTCCGACCCTATGCGCACCCCGAACCGCCGTTTCATCAGATCACGACGCTCGGCGCTGGCATCCGTCGCAAAGAGCGCCTCGGGAGATACGGTTTTCGCCGCCAGCCACCCCCCGATGAGCGCCTCGCCCATCTGACCGGAACCGATCATGGCGATCGTCGTCGCTTTCCCTGATTTAGCCACGTCGCGCTCCGAAGATTGCCGTTCCGATCCGCACCATCGTGGCCCCTTCCTCCACCGCCACCTCGAAATCCCCGGACATGCCCATGGAGAGTTCCTCCATCCGGACCCGTTTCAGAGCCGGGCTTGCCAGCGAACGGGCCAGCTCGCGCATCGTCCGGAACGAGGGACGCGACGCTTCCGCGTCAGGCCCAGGCGGTGGAATCGCCATCAGCCCCCGCACCGCCAGATTCGGCATCGCCTCGAGCGCCGCCACAGCGTCAGCCGCCTCATCCGGCGAGAACCCTGCCTTCGTCGCTTCCCGGCCCACGTTGATTTCGAGCAACACGCGTTGCTGCAGGCCGGTGTCTCCCGCACGACGATCGATTTCTGCTGCAAGTTCCAGACTGTCCACCGAGTGAATCATCTCGAACGCTCCGACAACCGCCTTGACTTTCCGCCGCTGCACCGTCCCGATGAAGTGCCATCGGACATCGCGCTCTCTCATCGTCTCGATTTTTGGAAGCG
>JANOEZ010000226.1:0-1864 GCA_031413335.1 Nitrospirota bacterium | reverse complement strand
CATCCTTTACGTCGGTTTTCGCAACTGCTTCCATGATGTGCTCCTTCAGCTAAATAGTGAGAGGGTGATTATAAGGTGTTGTCTGGTGGCGTACAACCGCGGTTAGCTCCAGAAGCCAGGGATCCTCGTGGTGCATTTCGGACAGGAACCGTCCGGCTTAATCGTCTTTTCCATGATCCGATAGCCCATCCGCTTGACGATGGCTGTGCCGCAACTGTGACAATGAGTATCCTCGTACGGACCGACGCGGCCAGGCAGGTTGCCGGCATAGATGTAGCGCAGGCCGCTTTTCTGGCCGATCTCTGCGGCACGGATCAGCGCCTGGGCCGTCGTATTGTCCGGCTCGATCATTTTATAGTCCTTGTGAAAAGCCGTGACGTGCCAGGGGAGGTCGGGTGATACGGACACGAGGAACTCCGTCATGGCCTTCAATTCCTGCTCCGTGTCGTTGAAGCCCGGGATAATGAGCGTGACGATTTCAACCCAGAAGCCCATGTCGTGCAGGCGTTTGATCGTGTCCAGCACGCCGGCCAGTTGCCCGCCGAGCTTTCGGTATTCCTCCTGCGAGAAACCCTTCAGGTCTACTTTGTAGTAGTCCACCCAGGGCTTGATGTAGGCGAGAACTTCCGGCGTGCCGTTGCCGTTGGAGATATAGGCGGTCCGCAGCCCCTTAGCCTTCGCCAGTTTGAACACTTCCACCGCCCATTCGCTGGTAATCAGTGGTTCGTTATAGGTGCTGGCGATGACCGGCGCGCCCTGTTCCTGGGCCATGGCCACGAGTTTGGCTGCGGTCATGGGCATGATGGTGCTGACAGCTTCGGGATCTCTGATCGCCTGGGCCGTCACCCAGTTTTGGCAGTAGGGACAGTGGTAGTCGCAGCCCATCATGCCGAAGCTGAGCGCGAGCGAGCCGGGCAAGACGTGATAGAACGGCTTTTTTTCGATTGGATCGCACTGGAGTGCGCCGACATAGCCGGCTGGAACTTTGAGGACGCCGCCTTCATTGAACCGGACCTTGCAGATGCCGACGCGGCCGTCCCGAATGATGCAGCGGTGTCCGCATGCAACGCAAAGGACTTCCTTGTTCGGATGTTTTTCGCACAGTTCGGGTGCTGCGTCGCGCGTGTGCTCCGCCAAAGTTTTGGCAAGGGGAGATTCTTGAAGCGTAGGTTTTGCCATGGAGTGTCGCTGGTGGATTATACGGGCCTGAATACCCCTGGTAAACGGCCAATTCAAGGCTTTAGAGTCAAAGACTTGACATATAATATTATAAATATATCAATGCTTTATGACACTTTTTGATTGCAAGACAGGAAAGTTGAGAAAACATGCTCCCCAAAGCGCAAAGTCCTTTGTGAAATAGCACCCGCAGTATATAATGACCGAGCTTATAAGAGTATTCGTACATATCCTATGTGGGTGGAAGAAAGGTTTTGACCGATGGAACGACGTGCGGCATCTCATACGGAAGAAGAAGAGCTGAATCAGCGGCGGAGGCTGCTGAATGCCGCCCGCCGAGGCGATCCGAAAGCGATCAACAAGCTCTTCGAACTGTACCAGGTGCGTGTCTATAGCGGAGAGACGTTGGGGCGTTCCGGCCGGCCCTCGGCTTCGGCCTTCCATCGCCCGCCGCTCCGCGTGGTGCGGAAACGGACGGTCCGCCGGTCTGCGCGTCGGACGGCCCGAACGATTCGGCGCGTGGTCGCAAGAAAAATGACCCGTCGCGTGGCGCAGCGTCACCGGGGTGCGCGCCGCGTGGCTCACCGCTAACGTTTCCTTCCCAGTACACACTCACAGAGTCGGTTAGGAATGCGGGTTGCCTATTGACCGGCAACCCGCAGCCCGCCTCCTGCCAGATGCTTCG
>JANOEZ010000225.1:0-6430 GCA_031413335.1 Nitrospirota bacterium | reverse complement strand
GACTCGAAGAGCTTCGCCCGCACGTCCCTCAGGAGGAACTTGCCGTCCAGCGCAAACACGTACAGGCGGGGCGTCATCGAGTCTTCCGCCGTGATGTCGTTGAGCTGGAAGACGTTCTTGATCATCTTGATTTCTTCCGTCTCGATGGAGCCGGCCTTGCCGCCCTCATCAAGCATGATCTTCAATTCTTCCTCGGTGACGTAGGGCGCGGTCATGCCCTTCCCGCCGGTGTGCCAGTTGACCAGCGGCTCCAGCATGAACCGGATGGGTGAAAACATCTGCTCCAGCCAGAATACGGGATAGGCGCTTGCCAGGACCAGGGGCACGGCATGCCTGGCTGCCAGGCTCTTGGGCACCACATCGGCATAAATCATCAGCACAAACGTCAGGAACCCTGTCGTGACGGCCAGAAAATCGTCTCCGAGGAGGCTCACGGTGATCAGCGCCGTCACCGTCGCGGCCCAGACATTGACCAGGTTGTCGGCAAATTCGAGGGTGAGCAGAAGGCGCTGTGGATTCGACCGCAGGCGCAAAGCCAGCGCGGCCCGCTTACTCCCCTCCTCGGCCAGGGCCCGCAGCCGGGTCTCATTGACCGAAAAGAAGCCGATCTCGGCCGCTGAAATAAGGGCCGATAACAACACCAATATGGCGAGGGTCAGAAAGTCCATAAAATGTTGGAATTAGGGACGAATGGCCAGTCGGATTGGCTCGATCAGGCATCCCCCTGCCATCAAGACCGGGGTTCTAAGAGTAGTTTTGAGACTCAAGCAGGACACCAGATTAGGTCGTGTAGGCCCACTGCCATCATTGGAGAGGCACTCTAGCACAGGATGGCACAGCGATCAAGACGTTTCAATGAAAACAATATAAAAACAATGACTTACATATTTCTATATAGGGTAATCAAGAAGCCTTTTTCAGCGTCCGGTTAGGTGTCGTCACGGACAACCAGCGGATCAACCTGAAACTGTGCCTCTAAACGGCGGGCAACGGCCTCAGCCTGCTGCTCGGAGGTAAAGCGGCCGACATGGACTCGATAACGACGCCCACCGGCCAGCTCGACCACCTCCACCCGGACATCCGGATACTGACTCTTGAGCCGACCTGCCAGAACCTGGGCATTGGCCGGCTCGGCAAAGGACGCCACCTGGACGCGAAGATAGCCCATGGCCCCTGGCCGCCCCTGATAGGCTGTCACCCGAATCTCGACCTGATCCGTTCCGGTACCAATCATACCAAGGGTCTGGGCACCGGCCTGCGACAGATCCAGAATCCGGTTCTTGGCAAAGGGGCCCCGGTCGTTCACCCGAACGGTGACCGTCCGGCCGCTCGTCAGCGACCGGACCAGAACCACCGAACCGAGGGGCAGAGTCCGATGGGCAGCAGTCAACTGATGCATGTCGTAGGTTTCCCCGTTGGCTGTTTTGCGCCCGTGAAAACCTGGGCCATACCATGAGGCCACACCCTGCTCCGTATATCCGACAGGATAGCCGGCAGCGGGAACATGGCGTGGAGCCGAAGACGTTCCGCAGCCGTAGAAGAGAAACGATGGCAGGAGAAAAACAACAACCAGGGACCGTGTACTGGTTCCTCTAAATCTCATCTAAGGATTCACCCTGCAATACTTCCTGGGCTTTCTTCACGTCGGACACCGACAGCACCACGATCGCCCGCTTGCCTTCACGCGACGGCGTGCAATAGCCGCAGGTGATATTAATGTGGGCATCCCTCAAATGCTGCGCCACATCGCCAAGCGCACCAGGCTTGTTCTCAAGGCTCAACACCAGCGCCTGCTCCTCGTAGTAATCGATCTTCTCGGACTTGAGCGCCGCACGGCCCTTTTCCACATCCGACACCACCACGCGCATATTGTCTTTCCCGGCGGCCTGGCCCGGCTGCTCCCAGGCGCAGAAGGCTTTGATGTTCACGCCCTTCGACCCGAAGGCCTTGGCCATCCGAGCCAGCACGCCAGGCTTGCTCTCCAGGCTTAATACAAATTGCGTTGCGATCGGCATAATAGTCTCCTTCGGAGATAGGCTATAGGCGATGGGCTAGAAGTCGGAACTTCAAATCGATTTTCCCCATTGCCTATTGCCCATAGCCTGCATTTTTATAATCGTACCACCACCGCTCAATCATCACCCCCATCACCCCACGATTATACCTTTTTTTGTTTGGCTCCCAACGAAAAAGGGGATGCGGCACGTCACCGCATCCCCTTTTCGAATCATACGAGCGCCAGAGACGCGCCACGTTACGACAGTTGGAAGGCTCCGTTGACGAAGGAATATTCGTAGACGCCGTTCAGCGTGATCGTGGATCGCAGCGCGATTGTCTGCGCCTGGACACGGCGCCCCTTGGGCACGAATACGAAGAGCGGAACCCCCAGCCCCTTATCGTCCTGCCAGCGCCCGCTCGTGCCGGCCGTCATCAATGAATCTTCCGTTTCCACTTCCGCCACCCACTCCATCTTGTTCCGACCGGCCTTGAACGTCCATCCGATGATGTCCGCATAGCTCCGGTCAGATTCGGCCCACTTGGCCCGTTCCTCGTCGGAATTGATCGTGATCTGGCACTGCCAGGACCGGGCCCAGCGCTGCGCCACCAGGTTCACCACCTGGTCGTGCGTGGATTGCGTGACAATTTCGCGCGTAATCGTGCTCATCGTCCCTCCCCGCTTACGAACACCCGCTCGTCGAACCGCAGCCCATGCACTTGAGACAGGTGCCGTTTCGAACCAGCTTGAATTCCTTGCACTGCTGGCACGGATCGCCTTCATACCCCTGCAGACGCGCCGTCTGCCGCTGCGTCTGGACCGCTGTCGCGGTGGCCGTCAGCGTGACGGTTTCCCGCGTCACCTCCATGCGCGCGACACTGGCATGCCCGCCGCTGAGACCGCTGCTATGGCCGTTGCCGTTTCCCTTGCCGTCGCGCTTCGGGAACCGGTCCGTGTTGATCGACAGACCGGCCAATGACGCAGGATCGGCTTCCTCCGCGTCCGTACACTCCGGGTCCTGCTGGTCCTTTTCCATCGAATCCATGCGCAGATCCTCTTCCTTCACCTGCGCAAGATCGCCCCGGTCCAGATAGGTGATCGCCAGCTCGCGGAAGATATAGTCGATGATCGAGGTGGACATCTTGATCCGCTCATTGAGTTTCACCGGCCCGTTCGGCTCGAACCGCGTGAACACGAAAGCCTCGACATATTCCTCGAGCGGCACGCCGTGCTGCAGCCCCAGCGAAATCGCGATGGCGAAGCAGTTCATGAGGCTGCGGAACGCCGCCCCCTCCTTGTGCATATCGAGAAAGATTTCGCCGAGCGAGCCGTCGACGTATTCGCCGGTCCGCAGATAAATCTTGTGCCCGCCGACGATGGCCTTCTGGGTATAACCAGCGCGCCGCTCCGGCATCCGACGCCGGCGCCCGATATAGCGCACCATCACGCGCTCGGTGATCTTCTCCGCCATCTTCAGCACGTCGCTGGTTTCGACGACGGCCTCGGACGCCTCGGTGGACGAATTGAGCGGCTGGCTGAGCTTGGACCCATCGCGGTAAAGCGCCACGGCCTTGTTCATCAACCGCCACGCGAGCAAATACGAATCCTTGACTTCCTGCACCGTCGCATCGGCCGGCATGTTGATCGTCTTACTGATCGCGCCGCTGATGAAGGGCTGCGCGGCCGCCATCATGCGGATATGGGCATCCACGGCGATATAGCGCTTGCCGATCCGGCCGCAGCGGTTGGCGCAGTCGAACACCGGCAGGTGTTCGAGCTTCAGATGCGGGGCTCCCTCCACCGTCATGGTGCCACAGCAGTAATCATTGGCCGCCATGATCTGTTCCTGCGTGAAGCCGAGCACCTTGAGCATATTGAAAGCCGGATCGTTCAACTGCTCGTCCGTGAGGCCCAGCTTCTCCTTGCAGAACTCCTCGCCGAGCGTGTATTTGTTGAACGCGAATTGAATCTCGAACGCCTGCCACAGGCCCGCTTCCAGACAGTCCAGCGCCGCCCCGTCGAATCCCTTGGCTTGCAATGATTCGTGGTTGATGAAGGGCGAGCCCTTGAGCGTCCGACGACCGGTGCAATAGGTAACGATCTCCTGGATCTGCGCCTCGCCGTAGCCCAACGTCTGCAGCGCCGGCGGCAGGCTCTGGTTGATGATCTTGAAGTACCCGCCGCCCGCCAGTTTTTTGAATTTCACCAGCGAGAAGTCCGGCTCGATGCCGGTCGTGTCGCAATCCATGACCAGGCCGATCGTGCCGGTCGGCGCGATACAGGTCGTCTGCGCGTTGCGGTAGCCGTAGGCCGTGCCCAGTTCCAGCGCCCGATCCCAGGCCCGCCGCGCGCCGAGCAGGATATCCGGCGGACAGTGCTCCGGATGAATGCCCACCGGCTTGACGGTCAGTCCTTCGTATTCTTCCGGCGCCGCGCCATATACCGCCCGCCGGTGGTTGCGCATGACCCGCAGCATGTGCTCGCGGTTTTTCGCATAGCCCTCGAACGTGCCCAACTCGGCCGCCATCTCCGCCGAGGTCGCATAGGATTCGCCGGTCAGAATCGCCGTGAGCGCGCCGCAGATCGCCAGCGCCTTGGGCGAGTCGTAGGGAATGCCCTGCCGCATCAGGACAGTGCCGAGGTTGGCGTAGCCCAGGCCCAGCGTCCGGAAGATAAAGCTCCTCTGCGCGATCGGCTTGCTCGGAAAGGATGCCATCAGCACGCTGATTTCGAGCGTGATCGTCCAGAGCTTCACCGCATGGCGGAAATCCTCCAGGTTGAACCGGCCGTCCGCCGTGTAAAACTGGCTGAGATTCAGGGAGGCCAGGTTGCAGGCCGTGTCGTCCAGGAACATGTATTCGCTGCACGGATTGGACGCGTTGATCCGTCCATCCTCCGGGCAGGTGTGCCACTCGTTGATCGTCGTGTCGTACTGCGTGCCGGGGTCCGCGCAAATCCAGGCCGCCCAGGCGATCCGGTCCCACAGCTCGCGCGCCTTGATCTTCTTCGTGACCTTGCCGTCCGTCCGCCGCTTGAGCTGCCAATCGCCGTCTTTTTCCAAGGCCTCGAAAAACTGATTCGGGATGCGGATGCTGTTGTTGGAGTTCTGCCCCGACACCGTCTGGTAGGCCTTGCCGTCCCAGTTGACGTCGTACTCGTGAAAGACAAAATGCGTGAAGCCTTCCTGGGCATAGCTGAACATGCGCTGGATATAGGCTTCCGGCACGTAGGCCTGCCGCGCGGCGCGCATGGCCTCCTTCAGCGCGGGATTGTTCTGCAGATCCGTCTCCACCCTCGTCCCGCCTGAGCCGTCCGTAACGTGGCAGGCCTTCAGCACCGCATTCAGACGCTGCGCGCAGATCTTGGAGCCGGCCACCATGGCGGCCACCTTCTGCTCCTCGATCACCTTCCATTCGATGAACTCTTCGATGTCTGGATGATCCAGGTCGAGACAGACCATCTTGGCGGCGCGTCTCGTGGTCCCGCCGGATTTGATGGCGCCGGCGGCGCGATCGCCGATTTTCAGAAACGACATCAAGCCGGAAGACCGCCCGCCTCCCGACAACGGCTCGTTGTCGCCGCGGAGCTTGGAGAAGTTCGTGCCGGTCCCCGACCCATACTTGAACAGCCGGGCCTCTCTGGTCCACAGGTCCATGATGCCGCCTTCGCTGACCAGATCGTCTTCGACGGACTGGATGAAGCAGGCATGCGGTTGCGGGTGCTCGAACGCATTGGTCGCCTTCGTCATGTGCTTGGTCTTGGGATCCACATAATAGTGGCCCTGCGCCGGTCCCGAGAGGTTGTAGGCATAGTGCAGGCCCGTATTGAACCACTGCGGAGAATTGGGCGCCGCCATCTGACGCGCCAGCATGTGGCACATTTCATCGTAAAAGGCGGTGGCGTCTTCCTTGGTATTGAAGTAGCTGTGGGTTTTTCCCCAGTGCGTCCAGCAACCGGCCAGCCGATTGAACACCTGCCGGGCATCGCGCTCGCCGCCCGTCGCCGGTTTTCCATCCGACCCGGTGAGGGGCTTCCCATCCTCGCCGGTCTGCTGAATACCCGCCTTGCGAAAATATTTCTGAGCCAGGATGTCGATGGCCAATTGCGTCCACTGCTCAGGCACATCAATGTTGTCGAGCTTGAAGACAACGGACCCATCGGTCCTTTGAAATGCGGTAGGCAGAAATAGCCAGTGGAATTAGAAATTCTTTCATCAATATTTCACCTGGGTTTATGTTTTTGATTTGTGTCATGTTGCATCGAAGTAGTTCTTTATGATGAATTATTATCCAATGATGATTGGCCCTAATGCAAGTTCTGGTTGTTCCAAGTATGCAAGAATTTTTTGGGGAAGTTCTTGCAATGCCTCATAAGTATTGGAAGGGGCATGAAGCACAAAAACGGTAATTGGATATTTCTGGAAGTTTTGCTGAT
>JANOEZ010000224.1:0-9718 GCA_031413335.1 Nitrospirota bacterium | reverse complement strand
CGCGCGATTCCAGCCAAGCAAAAGGTCGAGAACGACGCTCGCAATCCGGGGCCTCGGGAGGTCAAGACCCCCCTTTCTTTCTTGACTCCCCCTCCGTTCTCAGGCTTTCATACGCTCCAATGAGACGGTCACAGTTTATATCACTCAGTGCCATCTTCGTTACGCTCTCGCTCCTCTCCGCCTGCGGCGTCACGCGCGAGGCGTCGAAGTCGCCGCGGGCTGCCACCGAACAATTGCTCCTGGCCCAGGCGGTGGAACGCAGCTTTGAAGATGTGTCGGTGCCGATCCTCAAGGATGCCGCCGTCGTCATGGAGGTGGCCGGCCTGACGCCGGACCAGTACTACGTCCGTGACGCCGTGGCGGGACATCTGGCCAAAACCATGGGCACCCGGATCGTGGCCCTGCGCGATCAGGCGAAGTATGTGGTGCGTGTCATGGTGCAGGCGCTGGGCACCGAGTTGGATCAGAGCTTTTTCGGCATGCCGCAGGTGCAGGGAGGGTTGATCCCCATCGCGCTGCCGGAACTGCCGCTCTATAAGTTCATCCGGGAAATCGGGTACGTCCGTTACTCGATGAACATCTACGAGGCGGCAACCGGCAAACTGGCCCTCGCGACGCCGTGGTATACCAAGACGGCCGCGTGGAGGCAGTATACGATCTTTATCTTCCTGACGTTCCGCACCAGCACACTGACCGATCCGCCCGAACTGAGCCGTCCTCCTGCCGTCCCGATTATCGCGCCGGTGCCGGCGGAGTCGAACGGAGACCGCTGATTCAGGCAGCCATGACAGCGAGACGAACGATTCTGCTCGGTCTGCTGGGGCTGCTGCTGGCGGCGTGCGCGGCGCCCGCTCCCAAAGCCGGCGACTTTCAACGACCCGTCCCGCCGGATTATCTGGGACTGATGGTGGACACCGATTTGCTGAGCACCTCGCGGCTCGACACGGAAGACAAGACCACCGCGCAGGAGCTGCTCAAAACCTACTACAACACCGAGTACAGTCTGCGGACCTACATTGAGGCGCTGGAGGCCAACTTGGCGGGCAATGAGCATCTTGGCAAGAAATACTCGACGGCGGAGGCATTCGTGGGGGGGGTCGCCGGGTTGTCATCCATCGGCGTGATCTTCGCAACCGCCGCGATCGCGGTGCCTGTCACCGGCGTGATCTGGATCGGCGTCTCCCAGTACATTGAACATTACGAGATTGACCCGCAGATCAAGAAAACCGAGCGCCAGCTTGCCGAGGCGGAGCGATTGCTCAAGCTGTTCCCCGATGTCGAAAAGATTTTCGACGGGCTGGTCTTCTCGGAGACGTACGACGAGGCGCATCGGCGCTTCACAAAATGGGCGACCTATGTGAAGACTCTGGAAGTACGGACGACGAAGTTCTTCGCCAAAACAAGCGACGGGCCGTCTGCTCCAGGAAGCCCCGCATCAGGCACGACTCCGGCGACACCACCTCCGGCGGCTCCATCACAATAATGCAGGGGGCTCCCGCGTCCCTGCACTCAGGCGGTTTTTAAACACCGTTTCAGCAGCAGGGGCGACAGCAGCGTGGTCAGCGCCACGACGGCAAGGATGGCGCCGTATTCGGCTGTTGAGATGACGGCGGAGGACAGGCCGACGCCGGCAAAGATCAAACCCACCTCGCCGCGCGGGAGCATGCCGATCCCCACAGCCCAGCGGTTGATCTTCCCCCCGGCGCCCAGTCCCGCAACCAGTTTTCCGAAGACGGCCACGATTGTCAGTGCGCCGGCCAGGAGGAGAATCGTCCAGTTCTGCCGGTCGAACGGATTGAGATGGCTCAGGTCCACGGCTGCGCCAACCAGCACGAAGAAAATGGGCACGAACACGTCGGCGACCGGCTTGATGCTCCCGCTCAGATGCGTCCGGTGCTCGGTCCGCGCCAAAATGAGCCCGGCCGCAAACGCGCCGATCAACGGCGCCAAATGGACCAGTGTGCCTGCATAACCCAGCGCCAGGGCAAAGGTCATCGCCGAGACGATCACGCTGCCCCGCTGTTGCATGCGATTGACAATGCTGCCGAACCAGTGCGCGTACCGGCTGCCGAGCAGGATCGCGCCAAGGAGAAATGTGATCGCGAGCCCAGCCGCCTGCCCGGCTGCCAGCCAGGACACCGAGCCCGTCTGCACGAATCCCACGACGACGGAGAGGATGACGAGTCCCAGAATATCGTCCAGCACGGCGGCCCCCAGGATGATGGTGCCTTCCGGGCTGTTGAGGCGGCCAAGGTCGTCGAGCGTGCGCGCCGATACGGCGATGCTCGTGGCCGTCAGGGTGGCGCCGATGAACACCGCCTGCAGGGAGGTCAGATTCAGCGAGACGGCCACGCCGTAGCCCAGTGCAAACGGCATGACGACACCAATGACGGCGACTGCCGCCGCCGACCGGCCGACCTTCAGGAACGTGGGCAGGTCCGACTCCAGGCCGATTTCGAACAGGAGCAGCATGACGCCGATGTCGCCCAGCAGCGTCAGGGTCTGCATCGGCTCCACCCAGCCCAGGACGTTGCCGCCCACCAGCACGCCGGCCAGCAGTTCGCCCAGCACGGCCGACTGTCCAATGCGCCCCGCCAACTCGCCGAACAGGCGGGCGGAACCGTAGATGACGATCAGGCTGAGAAGCAACTGCGATAAGTCCATGGCCTCGGTACGATACTGCACCGTGCGCGTGAAGGCAATCACGCCAGCCACGACCATGAATTGACTTGGCGGAACAGTCGTAGCACACTGCGCCTGGGCGCGACCTGTGCCTGATGCTGTGATGAGGCGCACAGGCGGCTCCAAACCCTTTCAGGAGGTACACAATGCTGCAAGAGACGTTGCACGAATGGCTGACCATGATGATCCTGCTGACGGATCCGACTCATCAAGTGCTGGGCACGATCCTACGCATGCTGCCCGGCATCGCGTCGGCGTTACTGTTGCTGCTGGTCGGGATGGTGGTGGCCAAATTGATACGAACCGCCATCGAGAAGTTTCTCGCCTTCTCCCATGTGGATAAATACACCGAGAGGCTAAAATTCAATGAGGTGCTGTCACGGGTGGGCTTGGAACGGTCGCCCGCGTTTGTCGTTGGGTTCGTCGTGTATTGGACGATCATCCTGGTGTCTGTGATTTCGGCGGCGAATGCCATGCAGCTCACCGTGGTCGTTCAGTTCATGGAGCGGGTGATGGTGTTCATGCCCAAGCTCATCAGCGCGGTGCTCGTCGTGGCCGGCGGATCGCTGCTCGGCAATTTTTTCGGCGAGGTGGTGCAGAATGCCGCCGCCGCGAACAAGATTCACGAGGCCGTGGCTCTTTCCAAGGTGGCGCGGTTGGCAGTGCTCGTGTTTGCGTCGATCATGGCGCTTGAGCAGGTGGGGATTACCGCCACCATGCTCGCCTCCTCCCTCCAGATCATCTTCGCCACGATTGGGCTGGCCGTGGCGATCGCCTTCGGGTTGGGCGGGCAGCACGTCGCGGCGGAGAGCATCAAGAACTTTACCCACCGCCAGGGTCGCGCTGGCACATGAGGTAGCGTGCCACTCCGGATGCGAGGCGCAAAGCTCGCATCCGGTGGCCGGCCTTGCCGTACATACCGGTCTGCCATGTGGACGTCTCATCTTCATGCGGTGTTCGGCGCAATCTTCGTTACATTCGGTTTCTGGCTGGTCTGGGGTGGGCTGCCGATGCCGGTGGTCGTGCTGGCGGGGTTGGTTGCCGCCGGCTTTCTGGCCTGGCAGGGCAGGACGATCGCGCACGTGTGGGCCTGGACCTGCGTGCTGCTGGGATTGGCCAGCGCCGCCTGGCCAATCGCGACAATGGTGCAGGTGCGGATGGAAGCGGGAGCCGGTGCGGACCCGTCAGATGAGGCGATGGAACAGATCCTGACGGCCGTGGTCGCCGGATTGATTTCGTCGATCTTCTGGATCAGTTTTGGCAGCGGGATCTTCCGCTGGATCAAGCGGCAGGAACTGGAACAGGCTGAGGTTCAGGCTAAGGCTGAGGTGGCGGACGGAAAACGGTCGCAGAAGCCGTCACAGAATCGGCGCTGAGTTACCCCAATTCCATCGGATCGACAATCGCGTCGAATTTCAGCCCGCGATGTTCCTTGCCCGCCTCGATCTTCTCCAGCGTCGCCTTCACGCTTTGTCGAGCCGCGTCTGCATCGGCTGATTTCACAAGAATCTGCCAGCGGTGACGCCCACGGACCTGCTCGACCGTGGCGGGGATGGGACCGAGGACAGTCACGGTTCCAGAGTTTTTCTTGCCGTGCTCTTTCACGGCCGCTGCCCATCGTTCCACCGCTACGCGAACGGTCGCCTCCGTTTTTCCGGACACGCAGAGGCTGATGAGCTGCGCGAAGGGCGGATAGCCCAGCGCACGCCGGAAGGTCAATTCCTGCTCGTAGAATCGCGCCGGATCGCCGGCGGCGATTGAGGCGATCACATGGTGGTCCGGCAGGATTGTCTGCAGCACGACCTGCCCGTCGGTGCGCGCCAGCCCGACGGCATCGCGCAGCGCCTGATAGGTTCGTTCGGCGGAGCGAAAGTCCGGCCGGTGCAGGCCCGTATCCGCATAGGGAATGCCGACGAAACCAATCGGGTGCGCGGGCATGCCCTGAAACAGCATCTGGGTGCCGATCAGGATATCCAACTCTCCCGCGGCAATGCCGTCTCGAAGCCGTGCGGCTTGTTCAGAGGTGCGTGCCGTATCCCGATCGAGCCGGCCGATGCGCGCATCGGGAAACAGCCGTCGCAGTTCTTCTTCCAACCGTTCCGTGCCGGATCCGACCGGTTCCACACGCGAGGACCGGCAGGTTGGGCAGGTGTCGGGGACTATCTGGGACGCGCCGCAGTAGCGGCAGGCCAGCCTGTGAGCCCGCTTATAGAGGGTCAGGGCCACGCTGCACTGCGAGCAGGCCGGCGAAGCGCCGCAATCCCGACAGTGGAGCGCGGACGCGAATCCTTTCCGGTTTGCGAACAGCATCGCCCCCGTCCTGGCTTCCAGGGCCATCCGGATGCCGGCGAGCATCGGTTCCGAGAGCAGCGTGCGCGGGGGACTTTGCCGCAGATCAACCAGATGCACGGTGGCGTGCGGTGCCGGCGTGTGGGCCTGCTGAGGGCTGATGGTCTGCCACGTGTCGATCGAGGCGTGGGCCGTTCCCAGCAACAGGATCGCGCCATGCTGCCGGGCCCGCATTGCGGCGACTTCGCGCGCATGGTAATGCGGTTCCTGTTCCTCCTTGAGCGAGGGATCCTCTTCGTCGTCCACGCAGATCAGGCCAGGGGCGCGCAGCGGCGCGAAGACGGCGGAGCGGGTGCCGATGACGATGTCGGCCGCGCCGGTTTGAACGCGACGCCACTCGCGCGCGCGCAGGGCGGGGGGCAGGTCGCTGTGGATCTGCGCGACACGATCAGGCCATCGGATGAGGCTGCGCGCTGCCAGCGTCGCCGCGCGGCGGATTTCCGGCGAGATGAGGAGCACGGACTTCTTGTGGCGCAGCGCTGCGTCAACGGCCTCCAGCATGATTGCCCATCGGCTTGCCAGGGTGCCTTCCACCAGGAAGGTTTCCTGGCGCGGCGAGGCCAGCGCCTCTTGGAAGCGGGACCACCAGGGCGGCGCGATGGGCGGCAAGAGTTCCAACGAGTCGGTCGAATGGCGCGCGGCGATCGGTGCGTGCCGGGCTTGAGACGTCCGGCGGCCGCGTGATGTCTCGCGCGCGCCGGGCAGGGCAGGCAGGATCAGGCGCAGGCACTGTCCCCACGGCGCGAGATAATAGTCCGCCACTTTCCGGGTCAGGTCCAGGAGATCTGTCGAAATGGTCGTATCTCCCGGCTCACTCACCACGGCGAGGATGTCGCGCAGGCGAATCGGCGTCGCGCGCGTTGTCACGGGAAGCGACGGCCCCTCGGACGACATTGCGACGACGATGCCCGGCACGGTGCTCGGTCCCAATGGCACCCGGACAAGACTGCCGATGTGGATCTGCGACTGAAGCGATGCCGGGATGTTGTAGGTGAACGTGCGATGCAGATGGCGGGGCACGATCACGTCGGCGAAGGATGACGGCGCGGTGTTCGGGCGGGCGGACGGGAACGCGTCAGTGCGAGCCGTGGATTCCGGAACAGGCATGCGCCATTCTAGTCCGGATTCCCCTGGAATTCCTACTCACGAACGGCTGGGAGGTTGAGGCGCGTGCGGCGGAACGGTTTACTTGGATTTTCCCATGTCCGGGATGTCTCCGCCTGGCAGCATGGCGGCCGGCGACGACGGATTCATGTCCTGGAAGAGGGCTTCCTTTCGATCGTGCGGAGACATCGGCGCATCGCTGCCCAGCTGTTTTTGGAGGGTCTCCTTGGCGGCGAAGCGGTCCCCCAGTAAAAAAGGTGCGTTCGAACGGGTCACTCGCCCCGTGGCTGTCTGATCTTCCACGGCGACGACTTGCAGCTCGCCGATAATTTGAATCGGGATCCCGGTGTTTTCCCGGAACACTTCCAGCCGGTCGCCGATCTTCACGCCGTCATTGCGTCCCCAATCGATGTAGACCGCGTGGCCCTATGCAATCAGGGTTTGCCCGGGTGGCAGTTCGACGATCACTCCGGTGCTGTCCGGCAGCGATTGAGCGGACGCGGCCGGCGCCGGCGCAGAAGGCGTCTGGCGCATCGCGCCGTCGCCTGGGAAAATGGCGTCGAAGGAACGCTCGATCTTGACGGTGGCCTTGTTGCCCGTGACGCGCAACACCTGCACGACACCGAGGACTGCGGTCAGATCGCCGAGGTAGTGGCCGCGGACCGGATGATAGACTTTCTTGACCCGCCGGTAGATGGTGAATTTGTCGCCTGGCGCGGCCTCCTGCGGATTGCTCAACTCCAGATAAAAAATTTGATTGCTTCCGCCGAGCAGCCGTTTGTTGCCCGTCGTTTGATTGTCGCCGGTGATCTGACTCACTTGCGCGTCATACGGTGCCGGGAAACGAATAAAGCCGGCGGAGAAGTTCTTGACCGCGAGGGCGGCTTCAGGAGAGAGGCCTCCTGTATCGGGCCTCCCAATGGTGGGGGCCATGTCTTTGGTAGGGGCTTTGTCTGCGGCAAGGACCATCATTGCCCAGAGCAGGACGCCTGCAAAGACTGCCGAAAGACCTGTGCCGAACTTCATCATAGTCGCGGGTCTCCTCTGACCAGAATCTTGCGCACACAATAGCAAATCAACGCGCATTGTCAAGCAAAGCCCATGAAATTGCGACGTTTGAACGTGACCGCCCGGCATGGTAGGGTGCGGATGCTTTTGGTTTCCAGCCTTATTGAATGGAGCTGGTGCAGGATGGGCGATCAACAGCAGCCTCGATCGGGCGGCCTGCAGCCTCCCGATGCCCGTCCGCCCCGGATCGAAACCCAGATCCATCGGCGCAAAAAGGCCAAGGCGCTCTCGCCGCTGACTGCCGAGTGGGATGTGCGCCATCCGGATTCTCCTGCCCAACTGCGCATGCCGTCGACCCGCATGAAAAAGTCTCGGTAGGCTGCCGTCGCGCATCGCTCTTTTTCGCGAGTTTCTCCAGCCAATTCCAGGCAGGCGGTCATGCGCCGATGGGCACGACCGCTTTCCGTACAATAAAACAAGCACTTCTAGCACAGAAGGTTCACTGGGGCTTTTGGGGCCGAGCGGGTGTAGGCCATTTGAACGCTTGATTTGACTGGAAAAATTCGACTACCATGGCCCCTTAGTCTTTGAAGTTCAGGTAGTTAGGAGGGGTTCGCATGGGTGGATCAGAACAGCTCCTCGACTATTTGGGCCGGTACTTTCCGGTTCTCCTGTTTGTCGGCGTGGCGCTGGCGTTCGGCGTCGTGACGCTCGTCCTGAGTTACTTCGTCCAACCGAAATATCCGGAGTCCGAAAAGCTCAGCACCTATGAATGCGGCAGCGAGCCGTTCTCGGACGCCCGCATGCCGTTTCCCGTCCGGTACTACATCTTTGCGATGCTGTTCGTCATTTTCGACATCGAAGTCATCTTCCTCTATCCCTGGGCCGTGACCTTTTTTAAAATCGGTCTCGTCGGCTTGATCGAAATGCTGATCTTCATCGCGCTTTTTGTCGTGGCCTATGTGTACGCGTGGAAAAAGGGAGCTCTCGAATGGGACTGATTCAACTCGGGCGGCATCAGAAGGACGGCGACATCGACGTCATCACCACGACGATCGAGCGGGCCGTCAACTGGGCGCGCAAGGGCTCGCTCTGGCCGATGACGTTCGGGCTGGCCTGCTGCGCGATCGAGATGATCGCGGCGGTTTCCTCGCGGTATGACATGGACCGCTACGGGGCCGGCGTGTTCCGCGCCTCGCCGCGCCAATCCGATCTGATGATCGTGGCCGGCACCGTCTGTCGCCGCATGGCGCCCGTGATTCGGAAGATCTACGACCAGATGCCGGAACCCAAGTATGTGATTGCGATGGGCTCCTGCGCGACCTCCGGCAACATCTACGACAGCTACAGCGTGGTGCAGGGCGTGGACCGGTTCGTGCCCGTGGATATCTACGTGCCGGGCTGCCCGCCGACCCCCGAGGCGCTCTTCGACGGCATTTTGAAATTGCAGGAGCGCATCATGCAGAAGCGCGTGTTCACGAAGCAACCCGAGCAGGTCAAGGCATAACGTCGATGCACGCCCTGGCCGAGCGCATCAAGCGGGAGTTTCCGGACGGATTCGTCGATGCCGTGGAGTGGCGCGGCGATTTGGCGGTGACGGTCCGGCCCGCGGCGCTGCATGCGGTGGCCATGTTTGTGCGCCACGATCCCGAGATCGACTGCGATTACATGGTGCATGTCAGTTCCGTCGATTGGCCGGATGACGAGAAGCGATTTGAAGTGGTGTGGGAAGTCGCCTCGATCCGCAAGCGGCACCGCATCCGTCTGAAGACCCGCGTCTCCGAAGCGGAGTGCCAGGTGGATTCCCTGACGGACGTCTGGCATGGCGCCAACTTCATGGAGCGTGAAGTCTACGACATGATGGGCATCCGGTTTCGGAACCATCCGGACCTGCGCCGCATTTTGATGCCGGATGACTATACCGAAGGCTATCCCTTGCGGAAGGATTTTCCGCTGCAGGGCAAGGGCTGGCGCGACACATTCGAGTTTTTGAACGAAAAGGCCTAGCGTGCACGACACGGAAAAAACCTACCGGTTCGAGGACCAGCGCGACACGATCTATAAGGTGAATCCGGAACATCCGGAAACCGCCACGCTGCCGCTGCAGCGCACGGAAGAATTATTGCTCAACATGGGGCCGCAGCATCCGAGCACGCACGGAGTGTTAAAAGTAATTCTCGAACTGGAAGGCGAGCGGCTCGTGAAGTCCACGCCGGTCATGGGCTATCTGCATCGCGGCGTCGAAAAACTGGCCGAGGACGGCACCTACCACCAATTCATCCCCCATACCGACCGCCTCGATTACGTCTGCGCGATGTACAACAATTTTGCCTATTGCCGCGCCGTCGAGAAGCTGATGAACATCACGGTGCCGGATCGGGCGGAATATCTCCGCACGATCGTCGCGGAGGTGCAGCGGATCATCGGCCATCAGTTCTGGCTGGGGACGCAGGCGCTCGACATCGGCGCGATGACGGTGTTCTTCTACACGTTCCGGGACCGCGAGATCCTGCTGGACTGGTTCGACGAGCTGTGCGGCGCGCGCCTGACGACGAGCTGGTACCGCATCGGCGGG
>JANOEZ010000223.1:0-8358 GCA_031413335.1 Nitrospirota bacterium | reverse complement strand
TGCCGATCATCGGCATCGTGGAGAACATGAGCGGCCTCGATTGCCCGCACTGCCACCAGCACATCGAAGTCTTCCGCAAGGGCGGCGGCGAGGCTGCGGCGCACGACATGGGCGTGCCGTTCCTCGGCCGCATCCCGCTCGATCCGGATGTCGTCTTGCAGAGCGATGCCGGCGAGCCCTATGCGCTGTTCAATTCCGACACGGTGACGGCGCAGGCCTACCACGACATCGCCAACCAGGTGGAAACGTTCTGCAAGAAGAGCGGCTCGCTGATCAAGGTTGCACCGCGTCACCAACATTGACCATGCAAGGGTTAACCTCCCTCCAGGACGCGCAGAAAATTGTGCTTGATGCGGCGCACCCGCGCGGGCTCGAAAAGATCGGCCTGCTCGAAGTGCTGGGCCGCGTGCTGGGCGAAGATATCATCGCCACGCGGGACAATCCGCCGTGGGATAATTCTGCGATGGACGGCTTCGCCGTCCGGCATGACGACATCAAACAGGAACATGCCATCGGCAAGGCCGTCATCCTGAAAGTCATCGAGGACGTGCCGGCGGGTAAGATGGCCGCAAAGACCGTCGGCCCCGGCCAGGCGATCCGGATCATGACCGGCGCGCCGGTGCCCAAGGGCGCGGATACTGTGCTCAAGGTTGAGGACACAGAGAATACGCCGGATTCCGTCACGGTGTTCAAACCGGAGCCGCGCGGCTCGAACATCCGTCCGCAGGGCGAAGACGTCAAGAAGGGCGAGTGCATCATCGCCAAAGGGACGCAGATCCGCCCTGGCGAAGCGGGCATGCTGGCGATTCTGGCCAAGTCCTTCGTGTTCGTCTATCAGAGACCGCGGGTGGCGATCCTGTCCACGGGCGACGAGTTGGCCGACCTCGACGAGCGGTTCAGCGAAGAGAAAATCATCAATTCCAACAGTTGGGGCATTGCCGCGGCCGTGCAGGAGGCAGGCGGCATTCCGTTTTTGCTTGGCATCGCGAAGGACAATCCGGCCGCGCTCAAGGAAAAGATCATGCATGGGCTGAACGCCGACATTCTGGTACTGTCCGGCGGGGTCTCGATGGGCGATTACGATTTTACAAAGGCAGTCTTTAACGATTTGGGCGCGGAGATGCATTTCTGGAAATTGGCGATCCGGCCAGGACAGCCGCTGGCCTTTGGAAAAATTCAGGGCAAGCTGGCGTTCGGGCTGCCCGGCAACCCGGTCTCATCCATGGTGACGTTCGAGCAGCTCGTGCGGCCGGCCATGCTCAAGATGGGCGGGCATCGCAGCTACGGACGGCCGGTCGTGCAGGCACAGTTTCAGGAGAAGTTATCCAAGCGGACCGACCGCCGGCATTTCCTGCGGGGCATCCTGACCAGAGAGGGCGGCGTCTTCAAGGTCCGGACGACGGGCGAGCAGGGCTCCGGCATGCTGACTTCGATGGTCAAGGCCAACTGCCTGATCGACATTCCGCAGGAGGTCGAAAAGCTCAATCCCGGCGATACGGTCATGGTGCAAATCCTGAGCGCAAACCTGTGGGACCGAACACCCGTCGATCGTGAAACGTTCAACGGGAAGCGGGCGGATAGTGGCTGTTGCGATTGACGAATAACGGTTAACGAGTCACGTCTTATGGCAATTCCGGTACTCTGTTTCGTGGGGCGATCCAACAGCGGAAAAACCACGCTGATCGAGCGGCTCATTCCTGAACTGGTGAAGGCCGGTTATAAGATCGCCACGGTCAAGCATTCGGGGCACGGCTTTGATCTGGACACCGAGGGCAAGGACAGTTGGCGGCACAAACGGGCCGGCGCCAGCACGGTTATGGTCCTGTCGAAGGGCAGTCTGGCCATGTTCTCGGATGTGGACGACGACATTCATCTGGCCGATCTGCGAGACCGGTTTCTGGACAAGTCCATCGATCTGATCATCGCCGAGGGCTGGAAGAGCGATAACTTTCCCAAGATCGTCGTCGTGCGCGACGAGATGGGCGAGGTGCCAGTGTCGCAGGAAGGTTTGCTCGCCGTCGTGTCGAATAAGGCGGCCGATGTGAAAGTGCCGCTGATCGACCCGGACGATATTCCAGGGCTGGCCGCGCTCATCGTCAAGCAGTTCCCCCTCAAATCACGGCATGTGGAAACCTAAGGCGACCGTCATCCTGGCGATCGTGGCCGGGGCCATGGCCCTCGGGGGCGTCGCCATTCCGCTCACCGACCACCCGAAGTTCTGCGCCACCTGCCACAATATCGCGCCGTCTTATGACTCCTGGGTGAAGTCTTCGCACAAGGACGTCGCATGTGAGAGCTGCCACGTGCGGCCGGGGCTCGAGGGGTTCCTGCGCGACAAGGCCTATGCCGGCACCAAGGATGTGCTGATCACGATCTTTGGCACGCCGACCGACGCGCATAATCTCGACGCGAAAGTCCACTCCGAGGTCTGCCTGAGCTGCCACCGGGAGATTCTGCGGGTCTCCGAAGTCGCGCCGCGCGATCTGCCTCCACCGGTCAAAGATGTCGGGCTGATCATGAGCCATCGGAAACATATGGAAGCGTTCGGCAAGCGCGGGCAGGGCGAGGGTTGCACCACCTGCCATTCGCGAGTGGTACACGAGACGCCGATCAAGGGCTATCCCATCGTGCTGCCGCGCGGCCACATCTCGGTGGACAGCAAGCCGCTGCATCCCGATCATCCCAAGGACAGCGTCCTATGGAAAAAAGGCACGGCGGACTGTTTCCGGTGCCACGACGGCAAGGCTGAACACGAGGGTAAGGTTCTCAGCAAAAAGTGCGAGACGTGCCACTTGCCGGACAAGATCAGGGACTACCTGTTTTAGCGAGACGAGCCCGCCGCGATGCCTGCGCCCATTCTCGAAGTCAAGAATCTGACGAAACGATTCGGCGATGCCCTCGCCGTCAACGATATTTCCTTCGACATCCGTCCGGGGGAAATCCTGGGTCTGCTCGGACCGAACGGCGCGGGCAAGACCACGACGATCCAAATGCTGCTGGGTCTGGTGACGCCGACGACCGGTTCGATCCGCATGTTCGGCCTGGACCTGGCCACGCATCGCGAGGAGATCCTCCAGCAGGTCAATTTTTCCTCCACCTATATCTCCATGCCCTATTCGCTGACGATCGAGGAAAATCTTTGGGTTGTGGCAAAGCTCTACGGCATGACGGACATCGAGCGCCGGATTGACGAGGTCCTGAAAAAAGTGGAGATGGAGGACTCGCGCACGAAAGTCACGCGGCGGCTCTCGTCCGGCCAAATGACCCGGCTCGCGCTGGCCAAGGCAATTCTCACCGAACCGAAAATTCTCTTTCTTGATGAGCCGACCGCCAGTCTCGATCCGGACATCGCCTACAAGATCAGGGCGCTGCTGAAAGAGGTTCGTGCATCGACCGGCTTGAGTGTCCTGTACACCTCGCACAACATGAGAGAGATGGAGGAGATGTCCGACCGGATCATTTTTCTCCAAAAGGGGAAAATTGTCGCCCAGGGAACGGCGCAGGAGATCACTCAACGCTTCGGCCAGCGCGATCTGGAAGAGGTCTTTCTTAAGCTCGCCAGGGAATCATGAAGCTGCATCGCATCAACGCCCTCGTCCAGCGGCATCTGTTTCTCTACCGGCGCAGCCTGCCCCGCCTGATGGAGATTTTCTACTGGCCATTTCTTGATCTGGTCGTCTGGGGCTTCATCACGGTGTATTTGATGAAATTCCAGGGCCAGTTGCCCGGCGTGGTGACGTTCTTTCTTGGCGCGCTGATCCTGTGGGATGTGCTGTTCCGTGCCCAGCAGGGGATCACCATCTCGTTTTTAGAGGAGATCTGGGCCAGAAATCTCATGAATCTCTTCGCGAGCCCCCTCAAGCCCAGCGAGTTTCTTGCCGCAACGATGGTGTTGAGCATCTTCAAGGTCGCAGCCGTCTCGGTCGTGATGGCCAGCTGCGCGCTGGTCTTTTACGATTACAATGTCTTCATGATCGGTCTGTCGCTGCTTCCCTTTGTGCTGAACCTGGTCGTCACGGGCTGGATCATCGGTGTCCTCACCACCTCGATCATCATGCGCTTCGGGCAGGAAGCGGAGGTGCTGGCCTGGGGGATGGTGTTTCTCTTTCAGCCGGTCTCCTGCGTGTTCTATCCGATCGAAGTCCTGCCGAAGTGGCTGCAGGCCATTGCCTGGGGCAATCCCGCGACGCACATCTTTGAAGGCATGCGGATGGTGTTGAACACGTCGGTCTTTCCGTCCGAACACCTTACGTGGGCCGTGGGGCTCAATCTGCTCTACTTTGCCCTCATGGTCGGCTGGTTCCACCACACGTTCAACATGTGCAAGGAGCAAGGCCTTCTGGTGCGAGTCGGGGAGTAGACCGCAGCCCATGAAGAAAGAATGATTGCTATTTGTTTTGGGGCATGTTACCGTGCAAGTACTTCATCGCATGGGCCTGGCGGTGACAGTCAAAGCATGAGGCCCATAACCGATGTTGTGTTGTTCGGGAGTCTGATCGGAAGCCAGACCTAAGTCGCTGCAGAATTCGCGCCTTCGGCCCGTTCCTTCCTCTTCTGTCCTCGCGTCCAAGACAATGTCACAATAGTAAGGAGGACCCCAGATGGGTTCTAAAATTTACGTCGGTGGGTTGCCGTATGCGGCGACCGAACAGCAACTCAGTGATCTCTTCGCGCAGCACGGCGCAGTCGAGTCGGCGCGGGTGATCACGGATAAGTTCACGGGGCAGTCCCGTGGCTTTGGCTTCGTGGAAATGACCACGGGCGAGGATGCGCAGAAAGCCATCGCGGCCCTGAACGGGACGCAGATGGACGGCCGGACCTTGACGGTGAACGAAGCCAAGCCGATGGAGCCGCGCACTGGCGGCGGCGGCGGGGGCGGAGGCCGTGGTGGTTTCGGTGGTGGTGGTGGTGGCGGAGACCGCGGTGGTGGTGGCGGCGGCGGAAACCGCGGACGCTGGTAATCCCTAGCGGAACTGACGAACGAATGGGGCGGCTGTCTTCGGGTAGCCGCCCCGTTTTTTTGGCCTGTCGAGGGGTTCGTGGCTAGCGGGATTCCTTGAGTCGGTCGAGCCGTCCACGGTCGAGCTGGATGAAAATGGCCTTTTCCTGCGTGACCGTCACGGCGCCGGGAGGGCGGCCCTTGGCCTTCCGCACGTATTTTCTCCTGGTATAGATCACGTCGCCCTTGCCGCTTTTCTTGAAATCGCTATAGAGCAGCGCCAGCGTGGCTGCGTCTTTCAGAGTTTCAGGCGGCGGGTTGGCGCCCTTCTCCAGCCGCACGACGACGTGCGAGCCGGGCACCCCCTGCGCGTGCAGCCAGAGGTCGTCGCTGTGGGCGAATTTGAGAGTGAGCTCATCGTTTTCCTTTGCGTTCCGACCGACATAGATCGGCACACCGTCCGCGGAGATGAATCGGCGGAAGGGGCCTGAGCGGCTTGAGTGCTGAGGACGGAGTGCTGAGGACTGAATGCGGGGCGTGAGGCGGCCTTCACGCATCGAAGCCGATGTCGGTTCCACCGGTACCCATCGACCTTCATCAATTGCGAGCTGTTCCTTGCGTAGCGCGGCCAGTTCTCGTTCCATGCCCTCGATCCGCGGTGTGATCTCCTGCCCGGCGGCCAGAAACTTGCGGTGTTTTTTGAAATAGTCATCCATGTTGCCGTGCGGCGTCTTGGACGGGTCGAGCGGGATGACCAATTCCGGCTGCGCTGGATCGAAGTAATCCACCACCGTGATGAGCTCCTGGCCTTTCTTGATCCTGCCCAGGTTGGTCTTGAGCAGTTCGCCATAGCGGGCATAATCCTGGTAGCGTGCCGCCTTGTCGAGATCTTCGCGCAAGGCTTCGATCCGGCGCACGGCTTTCTTGATGCTTTTTTTGAGTTCGGTCAGCCTGGACTGCCGCAGTTGCGTGGTGGCCAGCGCGACCTCGCGCTGCCCGTACCGTTCTTCCAGCAGGGCGGAAACCGGAAACGGCCGATCATCGGTCGGCATTGGCCAGGCCTCGACCGGTTTGTCGGACACGTGAGGCCGTTGAGCGGGGGGCCGGTAGGGTTTCCCGACACGATCACGATCCTCGTTCAAAGAAGCCAGCACCTTGCCCCGATCATCGAGCAGCAACAGATCAGCCTGGCGACCTATTAATTCGGCGACGAACGTGCAGGGGCCCTCGCGCGCCGTCAGGTTCACACGGACGATTCGGTCGTTGGGCACCTGTGCGATGGCGTCGATGCGTGCGCCCTGAATATGGGCGCGCAGGAACTGGCAAAAGGCCGGCGGCGCCGGCGGGTTGGGAAGCGGCTGAGAGACCAGGTGGAACCGTGCTGTCTCAAGAGCGGCGGAGATCAACAGCGAAAGAGTCCGGCCCGGCGCGCGGATTTCAAGCGTGATGGCATCGGGAACCGGCTGGTGGATTTTTTGGATCCAGCCCCCGGTCAGCGCCGGGGCCGTTTCGCCGACGACTACCTTGATGTCTGCCTCGGATAGTCCCACCGATGCCTCCCGATTGGGCGCAAAGTCTGACGGGAACAGGGGCAGAATTCAAGCACGATGCGTCTCAGGGGGAATCTTTCTTCCTGAGGCCGGAAAAAACTGTCAGCCCCCTGACGGCTTTGCGGTCATGGATGGGGTAGGCAAAAAATGAATCGAAGGATAACAGGAGGTTAGCGGCGGCATGTTCGTTGCTCCTCCCCAGGCAGCATTAAGGGTGGAATCACATGAACCGATAGAGGTCACGAGGGGCGGCTGTGGGCTGTCTGCCGCAGCCGTCCCCTTCGAGGAAGGGGGGAGCCATGCACTGTTCGCGATGCAAAGGCATGATGGTGGTGGATCACTTCATTGACATGGAGGACGACACCGGGCATCTCTGGTTGCGCGCCTGGCGGTGCATCTTGTGCGGCAACGTCGTGGATCCTGCCATTGAGCGTCACCGGCGTTCGCGTCTGGCCCAGGTATTCGGGAGATTCTCCAGGAAGCCGGTCGAGACGGACGAGGTCGTGGAGCTCGGTGTCTAGCCCGGTCTGCTCTCCTCATCGCATCTGAGGCAGTTCAACTCGCTGCCCAGCCTGCCTTGACGGCCTTCTGCCGATGTCGTCCATACCCGCACGCTCAGCGGCGGCTGGTGGCGGACATGCTGCCCGTGCCCGCAGGCCAGATCCGCGATCCAATCCCCGTGTTCATCCTGATGAAAGCTGACAATCTTCTGCTTCAAGGGCTCCGCGGTGCTCAGTTTCAGAAGTGACGAATCATCTCCGAGGCGTATCTCGAACCCACACGAGTCTCTGCCTTATTCAACCAATCGCTCATGGTGATCCGACCGATTGGTGGTTCTTTTGAAACCAGGAGTTCGGCCACCAAGGCGCCGAGTTCGTCTCGCGTGAGTACGACATCGCGTACAAGCATCTTGACAATGGCCAGGAGAAACAGAGCCAACGCTGGCGGTGTTGGTATGAGGAGTGCGTGGCTGTTCACCTTCGCTCTGAGCAATTTGACCATCGCTTCAAATGTCATGATTTCCGGTCCCGCTGCATCGACAACCTGGTTGTGGAGGTTTGCGGCAGCCTTGATGGCCAAATCCGCCACTTCATTCACGTGAACAGGCTGAAGCCGGTAGATGCTGGGCGTGGGAAGGGCGAAGATCGGGAACCATCTCAGGAGCCACGCGATGTTGTTGACGAGGATTTCTTCCTCGCCTCCAAACACCAGGGTTGGGCGGATGATGGCATATGGGAGCTTCGACTCGCGGATCATCTCTTCAATCTGAGCTTTCCCGCGAAAGTATGGAAACGGGGCGTCCTTTGAAGGATTGGAGACGCTCAGATGAACCAATTTCTGCACGCCTGCCTTCTCGGCAGCCCTGAGCAATCGTCCGGTGTTTTCCACCGCCCTGGCAAAAGAGATGTTGCCATAGTCGAAGCGAACCCAGTAGGTGTTGTACAGCGTGATCGTTCCTTGCAGGGACCGAGTCAGCTGCTCTTCGCTATCGAATTGATAGGGGACGATCTGGATTTTGTTGCCGAAAGGATTGGGACGGTCGGGGTGTCCCGTCATCACGGTAACGCGTGAGCCCCGCTCAACCAGTCGCTTCGTAATGTGTTTGCCGATGTAGCTCAAGCCGCCAGTAACCACACAGACGTCCCGATCAGCCATGGCTGCCTCCGTAAAGATGGCGGATCATAGTCGGTTGAGAATTGGAAGGCAATGAAGACCTTGGGGTAAGATGGCCGCGGATGAACGCCCAATCATTTTTGATGCAAGCGATGGCGGTGCTCGAATGGAACCGCGTGCTGGAGGTTCTGGCCGGTCAGGCCCGTTCGCCGATGGGCGTGGAATTCTGCCGCGCGCTTCCGCTTGAAGCCGATC
>JANOEZ010000222.1:0-3622 GCA_031413335.1 Nitrospirota bacterium | reverse complement strand
AGTAACCGCTTCCACGGCTGCATATATTATCCTTGGAAAACCTGGCGGCGAGGGGGTTGGGACTCGCCTGTTTCTGGCAGGAGGCACAAGCCAGCCAGGAGTCATGTCATCTCGAGTAGATTTTATAGCAAAGGGAGTCCTTACAGTCAAGGAAAGGACCGCTCGAACCTATTGAACTTTGTAAGGTTTCTTAGAGTTTAGCGGGGTGCGTCTAAAGTCCGTCAAGTCTATCAAGTCGTAAAGTCTCAGGCGCCTGGATTCTATGACGTGATGGACTTTCTGACTTAACGACTTTTGGACTGACCTAGGCCGGTTGGAGATCGGCGAGTCGGACCGAAATGGTTTTCGAGACTCCCGGCTCTTCCATCGTCACCCCGAACAGCGAATCGGCCACCGCCATCGTGCGCTTGTTGTGCGTGATGACCAGGAACTGGGCATCGACCGCCAGCTCGCGCAGGACGGTGGTAAACCGGTTGATGTTTTCTTCATCCAACGGCGCGTCGATTTCGTCCAGGATGCAGAACGGAGTGGGCCGGATTAGAAAGCTGGCGAAGATCAGCGCCATGGCCGTCAGCGTCTTCTCGCCGCCCGACAGCATCGTAAGGCCCTTGAGCCGCTTGCCCGGCGGCTGCGCCACGATGTCCACGCCCGGCTCTTCGTTCTTCTGCTTTCCGGTCTCCGGGTCCACTTCAGGCTCGACCAGAATCAATTCGGCGCGCCCTCCAGGGAACAGCCGCCCGAACACCCCGCCGAACTTCTGTTGAAGGTCGCTGAACGTCTGCTCGAACATCTGCTTGGTGGTGCGGTTGATCTTCGTGATGATTTCCCTGAGCGACTGGACGGACTGTGACAAATCCGCCTCCTGCGTCGTCAGAAACTTATAGCGTTCCTCATGCTCGCGATGCTCCTCGATCGAGGCCAGATTGATCGGGCCCATGCGTTCGAGCCGGCCTCGAATCTTCTGCAATTCTTCGCGCAACGACGCCGTCGCGGCTTCCATCTCCTCGCGCGTGGCGGACGCGGATTCCTCCGGTTCCCGCAGCAGCGTCTCCTCGACCGACAACTGATAGGTCCCGGTCAGCGTCCCTTCCACCGTTCCCAGATGTGTCCGGATTTCGGCCCGGCGGACTTCGACACCCATCCGCGCTTCGCGGCTCGCCGCCAGGGCCTTCCGCGCGGCCTCGAGACTCTGCTCGATTTGGCGGACCAAGTGCATCTCCTGCGCGTGGAGTTCCTGCGCCTTGACCAGTTCCTGCCGCAACTCCACCACCCGCTTGTTCAACTCCTGGAACAGGGCCTCCTGGCGACTGCGTTCGGCCTGGCTCTGCGCAATCGACGCCGCCAGCGTCTCGATCTGTCCTTTGAACGACTGCGCCTGCGCCGTGCCCTCATCCTGCGCCTTGAGTAACCGGGCGACGTCGGCCCGGCAATGTTCGCAGCGGCCCCGCAACGCCTCCACCGTCACGCGCGATTCCGTGAGCTGGCGCTGCACCGCCAGGTGCTCCTCTTCCATCTTCCGGAGCGCCTCGTCGAGTTCGGCCAGACCGGCTTCCCGTGCTGCCCGTTCCTCCAGCAACGCGGCCATCCGCTGCTGCTCTGCATCACGCACCTGTTCTTCCAGTTGCTGCCGCGTAGCGGCCAGTTGTTCCCGCTCGGCTGCCAACTGCGCGCAGGCTGTTTTCAACTGCTCGATCGCGCGCGACAATTCTACCTGCTGCTTCTCAAGTTCGTGAATTTCCCGCCGGCGCTGCAGGAGTCCGCCGGTCGTCCCGCCGGTCATGACACCGGCCGCGTCCAGCACGTCGCCGTCCAGTGTCACGAAGGTGGGGCCCTCCGGTGCCGTCCAGTGTCCGCCCTCCCACAGCGCGACCGCGCGTTCGAGCGATTCGACGACCACGATGCCGTCGAACAGCGTCGCGCACACGTCGTGCGAGTGCGCAGCCGCCTTCACCAGCTCGGCCGCCAGCCCCAGCACGCCCGGCTCGCCCTTGAGTCCGCTCCACCATCCATGCGTCCGGCCGCTCTTCGACCAGCGGGGATTGGCCGGCACGAACGTGCCGCGCCCGAGCCCTTTTTGTTTCAAAAACTCGATGGCCTGCCGCGCGTCGGAGGGACTCCCCACCATCCAGGCACGGAGCCGCTCGCCCAGCGCCGCTTCCATGGCCCGCTCGAACCGCTCCGGCACTTCCAGCCACTCCGCCACGGACTCGTGCACGCCCGCGCAGGACTTGCGCAGCGAGGCCACGCTGTCGTCGCCCTCACGGCCATAGCCCATTTCCTCGCGCACGACACTGCTCAACGCATGGGCCCTGGATTCGGCCGACGCCAGCTGCCCCTGCTGCTGGTTCAATTTCTGTTCGGCGTCCCGTATCTGTTCGTCGATCTGCTGCCCGCGACGGATGGCCGCGTCCCGCTCCTGCTGCGCCTGCGCGATCTTTTGCTCCGCCTGCCGGCGATGCACGTGGCACTGCTCCAGCCTGGCTGTCGCGGCAGTCGTCAGCGTGCCCGGCGCGAGCGACTCCATTGTAGTGGGCACCACTGTAGTGGGCACCACGCCGCTTCCCGAGGGCAACGAGAGCGCCAGCAAGCTCCGGCGGGACCGCTCGGCTTGCTCCAGCGTGGCTTGGCGCCGGCCGGCGATCGCATTCGCCTGCTGTTCCTGCTCGGCCAGCCCCTTCGCGCCCGCGGCCATCTCGGCCTCCGCCCGGGCCAGCTGCGCGCGGCGCGCGGTGATTTCAGCCACCGTCCGCTCCCGCTCGGTCTCCAAACGGATCAGTTGTTCACTGGCCTGCGTACGCTGCTGCCCGAACAGCTCGGCGCGGTTCCGCTCCACTTCGCTCGTCCGCAGCGCCTGGGCCTGCTGCTGCTCCAGCCGGCCGATCTCGTCGCGGCGACGCATGAGGACATCGTCGCCGTCCAGCATGCGCGCGCGGATGGCTTCCAGTTGCGCGACAAACCGGGCCTGCTCGGCGGCCTGGGCGGACTCCTGCCCGTCCAGCACGGCCAATTCCGCCTCGACCTGACGCTGCTGCCCCTGGAGGACCCGGTGCTCCCGCACCAGCAGACGGATTTCGAGCGCCCGCGCCTCGTCCTGCAGCACCTGATAGTTTTTGGCCTGCTTCGCCTGCCGCTCCAGCGCGTTCAGCCGCTGCTTGACCTCCGCGATGATATCCCGGACCCGGCTGAGGTTCTGGGTCGTGGCGTCCATCTTGCGCAACGCCTCGGCCTTTTGCTTTTTATAGCGGACGATCCCGGCCGTCTCTTCGATCAGCTCGCGGCGCTGCAACGGCGAGGCGTTGAGAATTTCCTCGATCCGGCCCTGCTCGATCACCGTGTGCCCCTTGGTGCCGGCAATCGTGTCCATCAGCAGGCTGCGGATATCTTTTAATCGGCAGGCCACCTTGTTGATCAGATAGTCGCTGTCGCCGTTCCGATAGAGCCGGCGCGTGACCATCACCTCGTGATAATCGCCGAACTCCGGCGGCAGCAGCGGCGGCGCGCCGGGCTCGGGCTCGCCGTCATTGATCGGGAGCTTGGCACCCGGAGTAGAATCCTCGGTATGAAGCTGATCGTTCTTTGCGCCGCGTTGCTGTTGCCGCTCGGGGCCCAGGCCCAGGGCAAG
>JANOEZ010000221.1:0-4234 GCA_031413335.1 Nitrospirota bacterium | reverse complement strand
CGGTGCCCGAACCGGCCACATTGGGGTTGTAGGCGGTGTTGTTGTAGCCGCTGATGCCGATGTAGAAGCTGCCGCTGGACGGTGCAACCCAGCGCGGCGAAGCGTTGGCGGTGCCGGGGAGCGCGCGAGGGGACGGCGGGGGCTGGATGTCTTGAACAAGATTCAGAAGATGGTCGACATCGACGTCCGCATCATCGACGACGATTTTCCGAACGTCAAGGAAGTGGATTCCAAGCTCGTTGTGCTGGCCAAGAAGGTCGGCGCCAAGGTGGTCACCAACGATCTGAATCTAAACAAGGTGGCCGAGCTGCAGGGCGTGCGGGTGCTGAACATCAACGAGCTGTGCAATGCGTTGCGGCCGGTCGTGCTGCCGGGCGAGACGATCCGGGTCTTCGTCTTGAAAGAGGGCAAGGAGGCCGGACAGGGCGTGGCCTATCTGGACGACGGCACGATGATCGTCGTGGACAACGCCAAGCGGCATATCGGACGGAACGTGGATGTGATTGTCACCAGCGTGCTGCAAACGACGGCCGGACGCATGATCTTTACGCGCCTGAAGGAAGATGTCGAGGTGAAGGAGGAAGTCCAGGTCGTGCGTGGCTAATCGAACCGTCGCTGTCGTGCCTGCCGCCGGTCGCGGCCATCGCATGGGGAGCAATACTCCGAAGCAGTTTTTGACCCTGGGCGGGCTGCCCCTCCTGGTACATTCCCTTCGTGTCCTGGAGGCGTCGGATGCGATCTCCGCCGTCGTGCTGGCGGTACCGCAGGCGGATCTCGACTATTGCCAGCGGGACATTGTCGCCCAGTATGGATTCAAGAAAGTCCGGCAGATCGTGGCCGGCGGCGCCGAGCGGCAGGATTCGGTTCGTGTGGGTCTGGCCGCAATCGGCAACGATGCTGAGATCGTGCTGGTTCACGATGCCGTCCGACCGTTTCTCACGGTGAGCATGGTTGAGCAGGTGGTGGAAGCCGCCGCAAAGCACGGGGCCGCGATCGTCGCCATTCCGATGCGTGATACGGTCAAGCGGGCCGGGGCCGACGGGCTGATCGAGGAAACCGTGGACCGGAAACCCCTCTGGCTGGCTCAGACGCCGCAGGCGTTCAAGCGGACCTTGCTCGATGAAGCCCACGCCAAGGCCCTGCAGAACGGCTTTCGCGCGACCGACGACGCGCAACTGGTTGAGCAATTAGGCCATCGCGTGGCGATTGTGGAAGGCAGCACCGACAACATTAAAGTGACCAGGCCCGAGGATCTCGCGATGGGGGAGTCTATCCTGGCGGCGAGGAAGAAGATAAAAGCTGACAAGTGACAAGCTGACAAGTAGAACAACTTGCGGCTTGCCCGCTTGCAGCTTGTCAGCCGGCTTAAAGGAGTTCATTTATGCGTGTTGGTTTAGGGTATGACATCCATCCGCTAGGGAAAGGCCGAAAGCTCATCCTCGGCGGCATCGACATCCCGCACACGCAGGGGCTGGTCGGCCATTCGGACGCGGATGCGCTCGTCCATGCGGTGTGCGATGCGATGTTGGGCGCGATGGGCGAAGGCGATCTGGGCAGGCACTATCCCAGTTCCGATCCGAAGTTCAAAAACATCTCCAGCCTGGTGCTGCTGGAAGAAGTGTCAGGATTGCTGGCGAAAAAAGGGTATCGTTTGGTAAATGTCGATACCGTGATCATCGCCCAGGCGCCGCGCCTCGGCCCGCACCTGGCCGCGATGGGCACGCGGATGGCGGAAGTGCTCAAGGTGGACCGGGCGATGGTGAACGTGAAGGTGAAGAGCGGCGAGCATCTGGACGCCATCGGGCGGGAAGAAGCCATCGCCGCGCAGGCGGTTTGTCTGATCGAGTCCATAAAAGCTGACAAGTGACAAGCTGCAAGTTTCAAGTATGGCAAAAGCGAATAGTTTCGAGGACCTGAAAATATGGCAACTGGCTCGCGATCTTGTTCATGTGGTCTATCTTGAAACGAATGAGTCCGTGTTTGTTAAGGATTTTTCTCTCAGAGATCAAATGCGGCGAGCCGCTGTTTCAAGCATGGCGAATATCGCTGAAGGGTTTGAGCGCGGCTCGCAGCGAGACTTCATGAGGTTTCTTTACATGGCAAGAGGGTCAGCCGGAGAAGTAAGAAGCCATCTGTATGTTGCCAGAGACCTGGGCTATATTAGTCCGTTGACATTCGACAAGGTTCATCGGCAAGCCGTTGAGGTTTCAAAAGCCATATTTGGTTTCATTAAATATTTGAACACGCCAAAAGAGAGATAATCTTGGCCGGAAAAACTTGCGTACTTGTCAGCTTGTAAACTTGTCAGCCCATGTTTAACCGTATCCAACAAGACTTGCGCGCGGTCTTTGACCGTGACCCGGCGGCGGCCAGCACGCTGGAGGTCATCCTGACCTATGCTGGGTTTCACGCGCTGCTGGCGTACCGTGTGGCGCACCGGCTGCGCCTGTGGGGCATTCCGTTGCTTCCACGCATGATCTCCCAGTTTGCCCGCTGGCTGACCGGCATTGAGATTCATCCGGCGGCCACGATCGGAACCGGTTTCTTCATCGATCATGGCATGGGAGTCGTGATCGGGGAAACAGCCGAAATCGGCGATTACGTGACCCTGTTCCAGGGCGTGACGTTGGGCGGGACCGGCAAGGAACACGGCAAGCGCCATCCGACGATCGGCAACCACGTCGTCATCGGTGCCGGCGCGAAGATTCTCGGCGGGATCACCGTCGGCGACAATGTGAAGATAGGCGCTAACTCGGTCGTGTTGAAATCCGTGCCGGCCAATTCGACGGTCATCGGCGTGCCCGCGAGAATTATTAAAACGGAAGGCGAGCGGATGCCCGAGGCGACGATGGACCATACGAACATGCCGGATCCCATCCTGGACCGCTTCGAAGCGATGGAACGGGAGATAATCGAACTGCGGAAGAAGCTGGAGAACCGATGATGGGAAGGGAGAACACCGTGAACGCATTCATGCAGGGCCGGATACTCATCATCGGTTTGGGTTTCTTACTGTCAGCCTGTACCTATCAAGGCGCGATCAGAGAGGATTTTTATCATACTCAGGGTGAAGTGGGACAGAAACATCCGTATAAAGTCGCGGTGCTGGTGGATGACCGCGCGAAAGCGGTGACGTTCGACGCGCAGTCCGGCATGGCCATTTTTCACATGGACTTTGACTTTTATAAAGCCATCGGCAAGGCGCTACAACAGGAATTGCAGACCGTGTTCGAGCAGGTTTTAGTGGTAGAAGAGAAATCGAAGGCGAAGGAGTATGACCTGCTGGTGTCGGCCAATGTTGACGTGATTGCAAGCGGTGGAATGAGTTCCTATCCTCAGTTTGAAACTAAGTTGGACCTCACGCTTAAAGACATTCGAGGCGGTGTCGTGCTGGCCAAGGAATCCCAGAGCAAGCGAGTGCCCGGCACGTGGATGTCCAGTGGGCAGTTTTGGGGGTGTAACCTCCTGAACGGCTTTTCGTTGCTTATATTAAGTCCGATTGCTATTCCCTGCATGACCGACGCGGTTGGAGATTCGATTTTGGAGGAGGTTGAAAAAGAGCTACCACGTCTCGTTCAAACTCTAGTGGCCGATGCGCAGGCTGATGGGCGAGTGGCGGCTTATGTCAAGGGAGGAGCGAGCGGGACGCAAGTGGCCGGTACGGCTCCACGGCCGGTTCCGTCCAGTGACGTGGATGCCGTGCTATCCGTTGTGTCTCCTCGAAAACGGCCTGCCTATGCGGTTGTGGTTGGGATCGAACAGTATCGCCAGGGGCTTCCGAAGGCAGACTTTTCTGACCATGACGCCCGCATCATGCGAGACCATCTGGTCAAGGGCCTGGGATATCAGGAAGAGAATGTTGTTTTGCTCTTGAATGACCGTGCGACCAAAACCGACATGGAGAAGTATTTCGAGAAGTGGCTTGAAAATCGAGTAGATCAAGGCGATTCTGTCTTCGTGTATTTCTCCGGGCACGGAGCGCCAAATCCAAAAACAGGCGATGCCTATCTGGTGCCCTATGACGGTGACCCGGCCTACATTGATACGACGGGCTATTCCCTCAAGCGGCTCTACGATTCGCTGGCCAAGCTGCCCGCCAAAGAAGTGATCGTGCTACTCGATTCCTGTTTCTCCGGAGCGGGTGGGCGGTCGGTGATCGCCAAAGGTGCCAGGCCGATGGGGTTGTCGACTGAAAAGGCCATGGTCACAGGAGGGAAAACGGTCGTGATGGCGG
>JANOEZ010000220.1:0-1443 GCA_031413335.1 Nitrospirota bacterium | reverse complement strand
CCGGTCGTGCGCCTCGAGCAGCTTGAACAGCAGCGGGGTTGAAATCGCATAGGGCAGATTGGAGACCACCACCGTCCCGCGCGGCACCGTGCCGTAGGGAAAGGCCAGCGCATCGCCGAACTGAAGCTCCACGTTGTCGATCCCTGCCAGCGCGGCGTTCAGCGTGCCGTCCAGCGACCGGTCCAATTCGACGGCGATGACACGTCCGGCCTGTGCACAGAGGGCGCGGGTCAGAATGCCACGGCCCGGGCCGATTTCCAGGACCGTCTCGTCGCGCCGGAGCGCGGCGGCCGACACGATTTTCCGGACAATGTTGTGATCGACCAGAAAACACTGGCTGAGACGCTTCTTGGGACGCGGCGGGAGCCCCATAAGTCAGGCGGGACCGGACGTGGGCCCGGCCTGCCGGGCCTCCTTGATGAGCGCGCGGAGGGCGGTGCGGTAGACGTCCACCTCGTCGGAAAACTCTTCGAATAAATCGTTGGTAAAGGAGGGGCCGGGCTTGGTGTCGGAGAATCGCTTGGCCGCAGCCGCACCCAGATGCTGCGCGATCAGCGGGGCCGTGCGGGCTTTCCATTTCTGCACGTCCTCGATCCCGCGAATCGTATTCAAGTGTGCCGTCACCGTGTCTTTTTCGATGGCGTCGAGCTCAGCGAGCTGCGGCTGAAGCATGTTCAGTGCTGTGTTCAGTTGGTCGGACATCAATGAGTTCCTCGTATACCTGGTTTATCCGGTTTGCTCGAGCTTGCCCGCCGCCTTCGCGAGCGCCACGTTGCCAGACCTGTCGGCGAGCCAGTCGAGCATCATGGCAGCGGACAGGAAGGCGGCGGTTGGATTGGCTTTGCCCTGGCCGGCGATGTCTGGCGCTGTGCCATGGCAGGGCTGGAACACGCCGTGTGCATCGCCGACGTCGGCCGAAGGGGCCATGCCCATGCCGCCCACCAGTGCCGCGGCCTGGTCGGAGAGAATATCGCCGAACATGTTCTCGGTGACCATGACATCGAACACCCAGGGCTTTCGAACGAGATCCAGTGCCGTCGCATCCACATAGTGGTGTTTCGCCGCCACGCCCGGATGGCGCGCCGCCACTTCGTCGAAGATCTTGCGGAAAAACGCCATCGAGATGAACACGTTCGCCTTGTCCACGCAGGTCACGATGCCCGGCTTGCCGCGCTGCTTGCGGCGTTCGGCCAAACGGAAGGCGAATTCATGCACGCGCCGCGATCCCGCCCGGGTGATCACCATGGTGTCCCGCGCCTCGCGATCATTCTCCACCACGCCCTTGCCCCGCGAGGCAAACAGGCCTTCGGTGGACTCCCGCACCAGCACCAGGTCGATATCCTTCGCGCGGGGATCGGAAAGCGCGGGCGGCACACCGGGAATGGCCCGCGCCGGCCGAACGCCGGCGTAGAGTTCCAGCCGGAACCGCAGATCGAGCTGCGG
>JANOEZ010000219.1:0-2629 GCA_031413335.1 Nitrospirota bacterium | reverse complement strand
CAACGCAAATCTGTTTGCCGGCGTGTTGATGGGACCCGTTCCTGCCACAATCGCCAAGGGCCAGACACTGACGCCTCCGGCGGTGCTCGTCTTCGCGCCGACCGATGTCGGGCAATTCACCGCAACGGCAACCCCACGCGTCAACGAGCTCGCCGCGACCGTCAACGCCATGACCCTGCAGGGCGAGGGGATCGCGCAATATGTCGTGGGCGACTTGACGGTCGGAGGGCAGCCGATCCGCGTGGGCCAACCAGTGAATTTCGGTCGCGTGGCCGCAGGCGCGGTGTCACCGGTGGTGAAATTTGACCTTCTGAACCCCATCGGGGCCCAGAACATCACCGTGACGAAAATCAGCTTCCACGTCAACAATCAGGGATTCGCCGTCATCGCCCCTCCCCTGCCGTTCCAGGTGCCACAAGGCGGCCGCACCGCCGTGTCCATGACATTCAGGCCGGCGGCGTGGACTCAGCCGCCGCGCGAGAAAATGTTCCGCGACGGGGTGACGTTCTTCGAGGT
This sequence comes from Nitrospirota bacterium, assembly GCA_031413335.1. GTDB lineage: Bacteria > Nitrospirota > Nitrospiria > Nitrospirales > Nitrospiraceae > 2-02-FULL-62-14. The sequence goes on along the minus strand of JANOEZ010000219.1, from coordinate 2,113 downwards.
CCGCACCGACACGTTCGGAAACATCGCGGCCGGAAAATCGGCAACGGGCGTGGCTCTCTGCGGAGTCGGCTATTTCCCGCCCGATACGCCTAACCCTGATCCGCCGCTGATGAAGTGCCCGTAGCCTGACAACCGCATGGGCGTGCTTGCAGGAACCTGGGCGTTGATGGGGGCGTCGTGGCGGGTCTGATGTCGCGCGGCTTCAACATCGCCGCGCGACACACTGCTTTCGTGAAGAACTATCTGCGTTTTACTTCTTTACAATCTCCAGCAGTTCGACTTCAAACACCAAGGTCGCGCCGGGCTTGATCTTGGGCGGCGCGCCGCGATCGCCATAGGCAAGGCTGGCCGGGCAGATCAGCCGGCTCTTGCCGCCGACCTTGATCTGCTGCACGCCCTCGGTCCAGCACGGAATCACCTGATTCAGCCCGAACGTCGCCGGCTCTCCCCGCTGCACGGAGCTGTCGAACACCGTGCCGTCGGTCAGCGTCCCGTGATAGTGCACCTTGACCGTATCCGTCTTCTTGGGTACGGCGCCCTTGCCCTCTTTCAGCGCCTGGAGCACGATGCCGGAAGGGGTTTTGATCGCGCCCTTTTCGGCTTCCGCCTTGACCAGAAACGCCTCTCCGGCCTTTTTCTCTTTTTCCGCCAACACTGCCACCCGCGCCTGCTGGAGTTGCTGCACTTTCGGCATGAAGGCCTGCACGTCCACCTTGGACTTCCGGTTGAGCACGCCGTCCGCCAGGCCGGCTTTCACGAATTCCAGCTCGGCCTCGCTGAGACTGAACACGCCAAGCGACTGGCTGATGGCGACGCCCAGGGCGTAGAGCGTTTTTTGTTCGTCGGTAACCGGCTCGGACGACGACGCCGTGCACGCCCATAGCGCGAGGCCTACGAATACCGGAAGAGCAATCGCAACAGTACGCATGAGGTTCCTTTCTTGTCAGTTATGGTTTCAGCGTGGATTAAGACGCGCGTGGAGGAATGTGGGCCAGGACTGAACGGCCGATCGACGGCACACCGATCATGAGATCGGGACGCGATTGATAAACGCCTGCCACTGCTGTTCCCGCTGCTCGGGCGGCGCCGGCTCGTGCTCGTTGCAATCGACGCGGATCAGCCGGTCGCCGAAGTCCTCGCCAATCAGCTCACAGTGGTACGGGCGTTCCGAGTCCTGATTTACATAGGGACGGAAGTGCGCGCAGGTGACGCACATTCTGGCGACGGGAATTTCGCCCCGATCCTGGATGGACTTGATCAACTTGACGAGCGTGCGCAGCAGGCTTTCCTGTTCTTCCGGCGGCAGCAACTCGGCAGCCCAGAGCAGAAAGTCCGGCCAGCCCATGACCTGCTCGGCCCGGCGCCGGCCCTTTGCAGTCAGCATGACCGTAAAGACCCGCCCGTCCGCCTCGGTGCGGAACTTCCGCAGCAGGCCCCGCCGGGTCAGTACGGCAATCACATCGGACGCCGTGGGCATGGTGACCCCGAGCACGCTGGTAATGTCCGACACCGTCGCGCCATGCGTGGACCGCTGCTTCAAAAAAGCCAGTATCTGGGCTTGCAGGGGGCTGATGCGGCGGTGCGCAGCATCACGCCAGAGGCGCCGTTTGAGCGACACGTTGACTTTGGTTAGTGCCGACGCCAGACGGTGCGGCAACGGATCGGTCGTCTTTTCGAGCAGGTTCTTTTCCAAGGTTAGCTCCCTGGCTGTTAGGGCTGCGAACAAGTTGCGCGCCAACTGTACCCTATTCAGTTCCTCTCGTAAACCCCTCATCTTTCAAGGTCTTTGGTCTTGACTTGCCGCACCCCAGCAGATAAGTTAAGCCCTCTTTTTCATAGGCCGAAAGGACTATGTCGACCACTGCGCAAAAGGCCGGTGCCATCCCCATCGGCCATCCTGATCTTGTCGCCGCAATCATGTCGGAAATCCGTGCGTCCGGCCCGATGACCTTTGCCCACTTTATGGAACACGCGCTGTACCATCCGGAGTTCGGCTACTACACGCGCACCACGGAGCCGGAGGAACGCATCGGATGGGACGGCGACTATTACACCAGCTTCGACGTGCATCCGATCCTCGCGCGCACGCTGGCACGGCAAATCCGCCAGGTTG
>JANOEZ010000218.1:0-1060 GCA_031413335.1 Nitrospirota bacterium | reverse complement strand
GAGCACGGTCGACACGAGTGTTCTGCCCACGATCGTGTCGGTCCACCTGAAGAGATTCGTGGGCACATGGCGCCTTGAGTTCACGTCGTTCATGGTCATTCGACAACTGGAGGCGTCAACGCGCGTGGGGCCAGAAACAGCCTCCCGAGCAGCCGCCGCTAAGTGTTCATCCTACAAGGAGTTCCGGTCGTGGCCGAGTGCGAGCGGGATTGGCCGTGTGCTTGCCTACTGATGGCTCAGGACATCTTGAGTGGAGGGAACAACATATGACCGTAAGATTTTTTCCGAACGACAAAGGTAACCCCGTCGGCAAACTGGCGGATGCCGAGCTTCACTTCGACGACGGCGTATTGGCGGGGCTCAAACTGATTGGCTTCTGTGTTTGTTCCAGGGCGATCTGGGTGCCGTTGATGTAGAAAAGGGCCACGTTCAAATCCTTGAGTCGCTGACTGTCTTCGTCGGACAACAGGGGCATATCCGAGTTGATGATGACCACTCCGCCTTCCTTGATGCCGGAATAGAAGGGCATTGTATAGCTCTTGCCCATCGTGATCACCTGGGGATGGAACACCTCGATCACGTCCGGGAACACCAACTCGCCACGGTCGTAGATCCGCTCGATGCCGATCCGGCAGTAGCTTTCCGCCGGGGCCATGCGCTTTTCCGCGCCGAAGAACGGATTCGAGATCGAGAATTTTCCATCCTTGTTGGCGGCCATCGCCATCACGTGCGCCGCCGTCACGGCACCCTGACCGCCCAGGCCCGACATTCTGATATTGAGCCGTTTCTTGATCATGCGTCGCTCCTGTGTTGACCGAGAGAGTTAGGCCTCTTGCCCCGCCAACTGTTTCGCGGCGTCTTTCTTTTCCTTGTCCTTGGCGGCCAGCTCAGCCAGGAACTGCTTGGCCGGCTCGCTGATGTACTCTTTGTACGCAAACCGCTCAGTCGGCTTCTCCGCGTCCCGCATTTCCTGGCCCGTCCGTACGATTCGATCGAGCGGAGCCGGGCGACGTGGTCGCCAGGTACCAGACGGATCGACTCGCCGATCGCCACGGGCACG
>JANOEZ010000217.1:0-2325 GCA_031413335.1 Nitrospirota bacterium | reverse complement strand
GCCGCTTCGGGCCGCCCAGATGCGGCGAGTACAACGGTGCCGACAACCAATCCGCGATTGGTCTCGCCCCTCGAGAAGGCGTGCAAGAATCGTCGTGATGCTGCGCGAGATCGGCGCACCCGACAACGTCCGGCCCTATATCGAAAGCAAGCTGAAGGCAAAGCAGAAGCTGATGGGATTCGGACACCGGGTGTACAAGGTTAAAGATCCTCGTGCGGTGATCCTGCAAGGGCTGTGCGAACGGCTGTTCAAGGACTGCGGTTCGTCCCAATTATACGACGTGGCCATTGAGGTTGAACGGGTGGCAGCGGAACTGTTGGGCGAAAAGAAAATTTATCCCAACGTGGATTTCTATTCGGGCATCCTCTACGACAAGATGGGCATCGAGGTGGACTGCTTCACGCCCATCTTCGCCATGTCGCGTGTGGCCGGCTGGCTGGCGCACTGGTTCGAGCAACTGCGGGAAAACAAGCTGTTCCGGCCCGATCAAATCTATTCGGGCGAGCACAACCGTCCCTACGTGCCCGTCGAAGAGCGATAGCCGCTTCTGATTGGACCATCCTGACGGACCGGATGCTGTGATGCTGAGAGGGCTGCCGGGAAGGCAGGCCCTCTTTTTTTTGGCTTGTGAGCATGCCTGCACAGGCGATAAGATGCCTCCCTCACGGCAGCAGGAGGACGACCGCACATCATGAAAAAGGGCACGACAGGTAAAACGAGCACACCGTCCGGAGCCACCCGTATCGAGCGCGACAGCATGGGTGAACTGGCCGTGCCGGCCGAAGCCTATTACGGCGTGCAGACCGCCCGTGCCATCGAAAATTTCCCGATCAGCGACCTGCGTTTTCCACGGTCCTTTATCCGGGCCATGGGCCTCATCAAATACGCCGCGGCCACCGCCAACCAGTCGCTCGGCTCGCTCGAAAAGAAATACGCCGATGCCATCCGCAAGGCTGCCCGGGAGGTCATCGACGGAAAGTGGGATGCCGAGTTCCCAGTGGATATCTTCCAGACCGGCTCCGGCACCTCCACGAACATGAATACGAACGAAGTGATTTCGAACCGCGCCACCGAATTGCTGGGCGGCGCGCGCGGCAGCAAGCTGGTGCATCCCAATGACCATGTGAATCAGGGTCAGTCCAGCAACGACGTGATCCCGACGGCCATCCATGTGGCGGCGGTCGAGATGATCGAACGGCAATTACTGCCGGCCTTGAAGCGGCTGCACCGGGCGCTCAACGCCAAAGCCCGCGCCTTCAACAAGATCGTCAAAATTGGACGCACTCACTTGCAGGATGCGACGCCGGTCCGGTTGGGCCAGGAATTCAGCGGCTACGCGCGGCAGATCGAGCTGGCGCTCGTCCGCGCCAAGCGGGCACAGGATGCACTGAAAGAAGTTGCCCTGGGAGGCACCGCTGTCGGCACCGGACTCAACACCCATCCTGAATTTGCCCGGAAAGTCCTGGCGCTCGTCTCGAAAGAGATCGGCTGCGCGGTGGAAGAAGCGGCCAATCACTTCGAGGCTCAGTCCACGCAGGATTCCGTCGTCGAGGCCAGCGGAGAGTTGCGGACGATCGCCGTGAGCCTGATGAAAATTGCCAACGACATCCGCTGGCTCGGGTCAGGCCCTCGCTGCGGGCTGGGCGAAATCAACCTGCCGGAAACCCAACCGGGCTCGTCCATCATGCCCGGCAAGGTGAATCCGGTCATCGCCGAATCGGTCACGATGGTCTGCGCGCAGGTGATCGGCAACGACGTGACGATTGCCGTCGGCGGGCAGGCGGGCAATTTCGAGCTGCTCGTCATGTTGCCGGTGATGGCGTATAACCTGCTGCAATCCATCGAGCTGCTGGCGACCGCGTCCAGCAATTTTGCCAGCCGCTGCGTCGAAGGCATCCAGGCCAACGAGCAGCGCTGCAAAGATTCGATCGAAGGCAGCCTGGCCATGTGCACGGCACTGGCGCCTGAAATCGGCTATGACGCGGCCGCGAAAGCCGCCAAGCATGCCCATAAGACCGGCAAAACCGTCCGCCAGGTTGCCAAGGAACAGAAGCTCCTGCCGGAGAAACGGCTGGAAAAACTTATGGACCCCTGGCGCATGACGAAGCCAGGCGGGCCTGTCGGAAGCGCCGGCGGCTAAGCCCGTTGCATGCCTCCACGTGCCGTCTTTGTTTACACGAACCTCCTGCAGTTCGAAACGCCAAGATGTTTTGACAATTCGCGGCCTTGTGTGCTACCGTCCGCACGTTTTTCACGCAATTTGACCGGGCTCTGAAGAGTATGAGCACACCCTCGGGGCACATCATCATCGTGGTCGGCGCTGGC
>JANOEZ010000216.1:0-1035 GCA_031413335.1 Nitrospirota bacterium | reverse complement strand
GGAATCGCGTCGATGTGCGAAAGCCCGGGTGCGATCTCGGGCCGGCACCGGAGACACGCGCGGAACCCCGCTCGCTCGGCTTCGGCTGCGTGCGCGAAGAATACATTATCGAAAAACGTTCGAAGAGGAAAGCCGAAAGAGGGTGCATTCATGAACACAAGACGATTCAGCTCCGTGACGATGCTGGCTGTGTTGTTGGTCTGGGGCATGTCCGGCTGTGCAAGCGAGTCGAAGGGCAAGGTGCGTGAGCCGCTGGCGCTGTCACCAAGTGCCCCGCCGACCGCGCAGCAATACGCCGCGCAAGGCAACAGCGCCTATCTGGCTGGGCAGTACGATCAGGCAAAGGCGCTCTTTGCTCAAGCCGTTTCGGCGGCGCCGAATTCCGGGGAAGCGCATTACAATCTCGGCCTGGCCCTGTTCAAGCTGGGAGATACGGATGCGGCGCGGGAGCAGTTCTTTCAGGCCGGCGCGCTGTCTCCCGGCAACAAAATCATTTGGGATTCGCCCGCGCACAGTCCGTATGGCGCGCCGGACCCCAACCTCGCCAAGAAGACGAAAGAGCATCCCTATGCCAATTCAAAGCCCACGTTCGGCGGCGGGCCGAGGTAGCGGAAGCCTGAGCGACGTATGGTGAAGATTGTCGATGCAGGCGACCGGGCTCCTGACTTTTCGTTGATGGATCAGGCGGGCAGGGCCGTCCGCCTCAAGGATTTCAAAGGCCAGCCGGTCGTCCTGTATTTCTACCCCAAAGACGATACCCCCGGATGCACGAAAGAAGCGTGCGATTTTCGCGATGCCGAAGCCGCGATCAGGAAAACCGGTGCGGTGATTCTGGGCGTGAGTCTGGACGGCGAAACCGCGCACCAGAAGTTTATCGCCAAGTATAAACTTCCGTTCTCGCTGTTGTGCGACGAAGAGGCCAGGGTCTCGAAGGCCTATCGCGTGTACAAAGAAAAGAACATGTATGGCCGGAAATATTGGGGCATCGAGCGCAGTACGTTTGTCATCGGCGGCACCGGCAAGATCACGGCGGCC
>JANOEZ010000215.1:0-2275 GCA_031413335.1 Nitrospirota bacterium | reverse complement strand
GTGCCGCGCATCAGTTCGGGCCAGGCGGGAAGGGGAATCGCCGGGATGCCGTAAAACAGCAAGCGTACTTTACGTCCGGGATTCAGCAGCGGCGCGTCGATCCCGTCCGCCACCAGTTCCGCAGCCTTGTCGGCGCTGGTCGGCGAAATCCGAACCAGTTTTTCACCAGGCTTGACCGTTTCGCCGGCGCCCACCTCGGCCATTTTCACGACCGTGCCGTCGATCGGCGCGATGATGCGGCTGTAGATGCGCCGCTGGGTGGCGTTGGAGAGACGGAGGCTGGTCGACGCCAGTTGATCGGCAGCCATGGCGGCGGCGGCGAGCGCTTCCGCCCGCAGGGCTTCCGCTTTCAAGAGTTGCTGCACGACGTCGGCGCTGATCTGGTCTTTTCCAAAGCTCAGCCCTAGCATGTTTTGCTGAGCTTCCTTGAGGAGGGCTTCGGCCGCTTTCAATTCCGCCTTGCTGCCGATCGCGGCCTGAATCGTCACTTCCAGTTCGCGCTGGGAGACCAGGCCCTGCGTAGAAAGCTGGCGATGCCGGTCCACATTCAGTTCAGCCGTATCGTAGGCGACCTTGGCGCCGATAATGCGCTGCTCGGCGGCGCGCACACGGTTCTCAGATTCGCGCACCCGCGCTTCCGCCGACGGCACGGCCGCCTTGACGAGGTTCTCCATCTCGCCGATCCGCTTTTCGAGCTGGACGGCCCGGTCCAGCGCGGCCTTGCGGGTTTGCTCCAGCGCGACTTTCTGCTGGTCGAGCAGCGACAGCAGTTCCGGCGCCATGAAGCTCGGATCGATGTCCTCCAACTCGAGGATCAACTCGCCCTGCTTGACGCGCACGCCCTCGAAGACGTGCCATTTCTTGAGCCGTCCTGGGATCTGCGCTTCAATATCCTGCGGCCGTTCATAGGGGGAATAGGCCGACAACTGGCCGCTCGTCGTGACCGTCTGGGTCCAGGGCACGAACATGAGCAGGAGAAAGCCCAGCACCAGGATTCGGATCGACCACCATCCGTAACGACGCAGGTAGGGCGGAACCTGAACCAGTTCCCATGACTTCAGTTGAGAGGAGGCGGTGAGGTCGTCGATATGAATATCGACCAGGCTGGTCTGGTACTCGGCCAGACGCTTGATGGAACCTTTGACGCTATCAGGAAGACGCGGCACAGATCCCTCACATGGCGCGCTGAAGCTTCTTCTTTTCATCATACGGGATAATCCCAAGTGCGTCAAATCATTGGGTTCTTGACCCGTGGCGGAGACAACGTTAAGGTGGGGCCTCGTTGCAGTGCGCATGAAGTGTGGAGGGACGGCATGGCGGGTCGGCGGGGAACAAAAAGCAAACAGAAGGGGCCGCTGGTCGGGGTGGTCGGGGGCAGTAAAACAGACTTCCCTGTCCTCGAAAAAGCGGTCGCCCTGCTGACCAGCCTGGGCATTCCCAGCGAACTGCGCGTCGTCTCGGCGCACCGGACGCCCGACCGCCTGTTTGCCTACGCGGCGCGGGCGGAGGGGCGTGGAATCGCCGTCATCATCGCAGGCGCCGGCGGCGCGGCGCATCTGCCCGGCATGCTGGCAGCCAAAACGCATCTCCCCGTCATCGGCGTGCCCATCCCGACAGAAAACCTTCGCGGCCTCGACTCGCTGCTCTCGATTGTGCAGATGCCGAAGGGCATTCCGGTGGCCACCGTGGCGATCGGCGGCGCCGAGAACGCTGCCGTGCTGGCCGCGCAGATCTTGGCCGGGCGCAACGGCGCAATCCGTGAGCGCCTGCTGAAGTTCCGCGCCGACCAGACGCGTGCGGCGATCGAATCCTCCCCGGAATTCAAACCCAAACGTTCCCGGTAGCCACGTTGGGGACCGTGTTCAGCATCCGATGATTCAATCAGGCTCCATGATCGGAGTCCTCGGCGGCGGCCAACTCGGTGCGATGTTCACGACGGCCGCCAAGCGGCTCGGCTATCGCGTCGCCGTCTGGGATCCGGACCCCGATGCGCCGGCCTTGAAGCTGGCCGATCTCCCGCTCGCCGCGCCGTTCACCGACCAGGCCTCGCTCGACAAGTTCTCGACGTCAATCAAAGCCGCCACCTATGAATGGGAGAACATCCCCGCCGCGACGGTCCAGGCGTTGGAACAGCTGGTGCCCGTCAGGCCGGCGCCGCGCATTCTACAGATCATCCAGGACCGGCTTGCACAGAAAACCTTCCTCGCCTCACAGAAGATTCCCGTCGCGCCATTTCAAGCGGTGCTGTCGCCGGATCAATTGACGGTGCCTGATG
>JANOEZ010000214.1:0-2758 GCA_031413335.1 Nitrospirota bacterium | reverse complement strand
TTCCATGTCGGCGGCGGCGATCCGGAATCCAGAGCCCAGTTCCGTGAATTCCTGGATGGCCACGAGCCGTTTCTGCGCGTCGGGCGTCAGCTCGCCATCCTCCGGCGTCAGGAAATAAGCGTAGGCCTGCTGACCGGACCGGCCGACGCGGCCGCGCAGTTGATAGAGCTGTGCCAGCCCGAACGTATCGGCGCGATGCACCAGGATCGTATTGGCGTTGGGCACGTCCAGGCCCGATTGAATGATGGCGGAGGTGACCAGCACGTCCGCGTCGCGGCGCAAAAACTTGAGCATCACGGATTCCAGCAGGCGCCCGTCCATCTGCCCGTGGGCCATGACCATGCGCGCTTCGGGCACCAGCGCCTGCAGCTTCGCGCCCATGCGCTCCAGCGTCTGGACGCGATTGTAGACAAAGAACACCTGGCCCCCGCGGCCCAGCTCGCGGAGAATCGCCTCGCGGATGGCGGTGTCGTGGTAACGCAGCACCTGCGTCTTGATCGCCAGCCGCCCGGCCGGCGCCGTCTCGATGATCGAGAGGTCGCGCAGACTGGACATGGACATCTGCAGGGTGCGCGGGATCGGCGTGGCCGTGAGCGTCAGCACGTCCACCTGTGTCCGCATCTGCTTGAGCCGCTCCTTGTGGCGGACGCCGAACCATTGCTCCTCGTCGATGATGACCAGGCCGAGATTACGGAACTGCACGTTCTTCTGGAGCAGGCGGTGCGTGCCGATCACGACGTCCACCGTGCCGGCGGCGAGATCCTTCAGGATGGCCTTGGCCTCCTTCGCGGTCTGGAACCGTGACAGCATGGCGACGCGCGCGGGAAACGGCGCGAAGCGCTGCGAGAAATTATCGTAATGCTGCTGGGCCAGGATCGTCGTCGGCACGAGCAGGGCCACCTGGCGGTTGTCCTCCACCGCCTTGAACGCGGCGCGCATGGCGACTTCCGTCTTGCCGTAGCCCACGTCGCCGCAGACCAGGCGGTCCATCGGCTTGGGGGATTCCATGTCGCGCTTGATGTCCTCGATCGCGCGGTGCTGGTCCTCCGTTTCTTCGTACTCGAACGCGGCTTCGAACTCGTGGGTCAGCGTGCTGTCGCCTCCGTACCCGGTGCGCGTGACCACCTCGCGGTTGGCGTAGAGTTCGACCAGTTCCTGCGCCATCTCCTCGATGTCTTTCTTGGCACGGGCCGTGGTGCGCGCCCAACTGGATCCTCCCAGCCGGTCCAGCCGCGGGGCATGGCCTTCCGCGCTGGAGTAGCGCTGAATCTGGTTGAGACGATCGAGCGGGACATAGAGCGTATCGCCGCCGCCGAATTCCAGGATCAGGAAATCGCTCTCGAACTCCTGGACCGTCAGGCGGCGCAGGCCGCGGTAACGACCGATCCCATGCTGGACGTGCACGACGAAATCGCCCTCGTTCAGATCTTCCAGCGAGGAGAGAAACGCCGCGGTCTTGCTCTTCGGCGGGGGCCGGTGGCGGGCGCCTTTGGCGAAGAGTTCCTCTTCGGTGATGACGGCGAACCGGCCGTCCGATGACACGAACCCGGCCGACAGCTCGCCCTGCATCAGATAGAACGGCAGCTTCTGGGCGCCGCCCACTCCCCACCGATTCGGCGTCCACTGCTGCGGGGTCCAGCGCATGGCGGGCAGATCGTGCTCCCCGAAGAGCGCCAGCAGGCGGTCCACCTGCCCGTGGCTGCGCGCCACGAGCAGGACCGGGCCGTTGCTCCGCAGGCGATTCAGGATCGCCAGGGTCTCGGTAAACGGCGTACCGCGCTGCGCCAGGCCGGCGCTCGCCGGCGATTGGACGGGAAAGGCGACCGCCGGCTGCCACGAGGCATCGAGCGACGCGATTGGCGTGGTCGCCAGGCACGGCCACGCGGAGGTGAGGGCTGGAATCTCCTCCCAGGTCAGAAACACTCGGGCCGGTTCCGGATAGGGATCGCGGTCACGTGTCCCGCTGTGCCGCGCGTGCGCGTCTTCAATTTCCTCCCGGAACGCCTCCGCTTTTTTCGTCAGCATCGGCGGGTTGTCGAAGACCAGCACCGGCGGAGAAGAAAAATAATCCAGCAACGTGTCCATCCCGTCATACACGTCGGGGCCGCGCCATTCGGCATCCGGCGGAAGCGGCTCCAATCCTTTGTCTGGGCCCTCCGGCCGGCCATCGGGATAAATCAACTCGCGGGCGGGCAGCACCCAGGCCTGGTCTCGCGCGCCGGTTGATTTTTGCGTGGCCTGATCGAACAGACGGACCGACTCGATTGTATCGCCCAGTAATTCGAGGCGCAGCGGCTCGTCGTAGGCCGTCGAGTAAATGTCCACGATGCCGCCGCGGATGCTGAACTCGCCGGGAATGTCCACGACCGACGTCCGCCGGTAGCCGAGTCGAAGCAGGCGCGCGATCAGTGCGTCGCGTTCCATCGTGCCGCCGGGCGCCAGCCGGAGGCAGGCGCCGGTCAGCACCGCGCGCGGGAGCAGGCGATGGAGCAGGGCCGGAACGGAGGCGACCAGTAGGGTGCGCTGTCCGGCCGTCAAGCGGTGCAGCGTCCGCATCCGGCGCCCGATCAGTCCGACGTGCGGCGGCGTGGCCTCATAGGGCAGGGTCTCCCACTCGGGAAAGAGCGCGAGCGGTTCCGTCGAGAGCCCGAGCAGGTGATGAAAGAACAGAAGATCGTCGGAGAGGCGTTCAGCGGCTTCGTCCGAGTCAGCGACAATCAGCCAGGACCGGTCCTGACGTTGCGCCAGCAGCGTCAGC
>JANOEZ010000213.1:0-1132 GCA_031413335.1 Nitrospirota bacterium | reverse complement strand
GAACCCAAAGGTCTGCTGGGCCTGCGCTTCCTGGACGGCCTGCTCGACCAGGTCGCGCATGTACTCTTTCAGCAGTCCGATGAGATGGCCGGTCAGTTGAATGCCCATCGCTTCGAGTCTCGCGTCTGATGATCGGCCATTATCCGGAAAGCATCAGGCAGTGGCAAGCTGGAAAGAACGCACGTCCATAAACCGCCTTGCCCTTCAGGTAAGGCTCTTTTATGATCAGACGCGAGACTAAAGATGCGATGGTCGGGTTTATCTGGTTTGTCTCGTTTTTCCGGTTCATCTGGTTCGTTTGGTTTGTCTGGTTTATCTTGTTCAACCAAAGAAACCAAACAAACGAGACAAACTAGATAGACCAGAACAACCAGATGAACGAGGCCGGAATTTATGAGTGCACCTAGGACTGTCGAACGGCTTGATGTGTCCATCACGACTCCGGCCGGACCGGTCACGACGACGGTCGAGATTTCGACTGGGTTCGTGCCGGTCACCGACATTGTCCCGCTCCTGCGCCGTCTTGGCCAGCAGGCCCACGCGTTGGAACAGCAGCGGACCACGGCGACCGGCCAGCGGATCTCATGCGCCAAGGGCTGCGCCGCCTGTTGCCGGATGCTCGTCCCCGTCTCGGCCCCGGAAGCCTTTGCGCTGCGGGACATGGTCGCCGCTTTGCCGGAGACCCGCCGCCAGGCTCTTCGTCGCACCGTGACCGACACGACAGCCCGCTTGGAACAGGCAGGGCTGCTCAAACAGTTGCAGCAGGTCGGGGAAACCGATCGCCCCATCACGGACGATATGATGGAGCCGATCAACCGGGCCTACTATGCGCTGAAACTGCCCTGTCCCTACCTCGAGAACGAGGTCTGCTCGATTTATGAGGACCGGCCGGCCGCCTGCCGCGAACTGCTGGTCACGTCGCCGGCCGACTGGTGCCAGGACATGGTCAACAAGCCTGTCCGTGCCATCCCCGTGCCGCTTCGCATCAGCACAATCCTGGGCCTCCTGTGGTCCGACCTGACCGGCAGCCCGCCGCGCCTCATCCCATTGCCGCTGGCGTTGGACTGGGCTAACCGCCATGCGGCCGAGAACCGCGCAGGCTGGAAGGCTAGAGCCCTCTTGGACAAGGCGC
>JANOEZ010000212.1:0-4945 GCA_031413335.1 Nitrospirota bacterium | reverse complement strand
GCCGCCAAATTGATAGACCACCAGTCCTGCGGCAAACGCCGTCACGACCAGCACCACTGCGCTCGCTGCGCCCCGCGTTGATTGCCCGATGGTTCGCATCATCGCTGCCTAGCTCTGCTCGACGATTGTCTCGTCCGCCGAGGACTGTTCGTTGGACGGATCCGCGTCATCCTCGTCCGCATCGTCGTCGCTTTGATCCAACTGCGCCAATACTACCGCCACCTTATTATCCACGTCTACGGCCCCGACGATCGTGACTGGCGTGCCGACTTCGACCTCCCGAAACAGCGCGTCCATCTGGCGGTTGCCGAGCATCACGCAGCCGAGGGTCTGACTGAGCTGCCGGCTCGCCTCACCGTGAATCTCGATGTTGCCGCCGATGCGGGCCTGCGCTGGAATCGCGCCGGTCTTTCGCGCCGACTGGAACCGCCGCTGATCGTCGGCGTTCGGATAATCCAGCAGGAAGGCCCGATAAAAGTCCGTGTGTCCGCGGTCCCGCATCCGGACCACCCGATAGCTCCCCTCCGGCGTGGCGCCGTCGTCTTCGTAGCGCTTCTCCTGGACGCCGTTAAAACCGAGGCGCACCGGATAGGACGCCACCGCCTGACCGTTTCGGTAGAGCGTCAAGCGCTTGGTGGCTTTGACGACCACCAGCGCCGTCGTATGGTGCTGCCGGGACCACTCCACCGTGCGGCGGACCATGGTGCGCCAGTGGTCCACCTGCGCCCTGTCCGCATAGCGGCCCAACTCGGAATTCAACTGCGCGGCCTGGCTGGCCATCCGTTCATCGGCCTGCCGCGCCGCACGCTTCGAATGGACAAACTGGCCCTGCTCCATGAACGACCGGGCCTGTTTCACCAGCAACTCGGTCTCCACCCGTTTCTCCCCCAGCGCCACGCGACTGCCGATCTGATCCACGCGGCTGGTAAAGCGTCGCAGCCGGCGTTCCAGGCGCGCAACATGGGAGGCCGCGCCCTGCCGTTCCGCCTTGTGCGTGTCCGTCGCCCGCGCCAGCACACGCGAGCCCTCCTGCTGGAGCGCGCGCAGGTCGGTCTCGAACGGATTCTCTTCCCAGGGCCACCCGATGACGTCGTCGTCCGCTCGCAGGCGCTCTTTCAACGCCACCCACTGCTGGACAAACCGGCGGTATTCCCCCGGCGCAAACTCGGCGCTGTGGGCCGCCACCAGCTGACGGTCCAGATCTTCCACCGATTGGACAAGGTCCTGCGGCGCCTGCTGGACGCAGGCGGAGAGCAGCGGCAGGCTCAACGCCACAATGACCGCGGCTGCGCGCAACCTATCGGCAATACCTCGACGCATGTCCCTCGTTGATTACTTCTTTTTCTTGGTGCTTTTCGTGCTCTTCGCGGCCGCCGGCTCGGCTTTCGCCGTCTTGGTGCCGCCGACTTTCGCCAGTGCGCCATGCACTTCCGACGAGAGCGACAGGCTCTTGTCCTGCACCGCCTTGGCCTTGGCTTGCGCGGTCAGATAATCTTCCGCATCCATCGCCATCTGCACATCGTCCAGGGACGCGGTCAGGGCCTTGGCGTCGTTCTTGATCGCTTCCACGGCCGCCCGATCCTTCCCCACCGGCGCCTTGGCAACCAGTGCCTGGGCTTTCTTGACGGCTTTCTTCGCCGCCTCGTGGGCTTTCAGCGCCACGTCTTTGGCTTCCGCCTTTTTCTTTGCCGTTTCCTCGAGCAGCTTGGGCGTTTCAGCCTGCACCGATGTCAGCAACTGCTCGGTTTTCCCGTAGTCACGGAAGAGGCCGAACTTGGCGTTCTGATCGTCCATTTCCTTTTTGGCGTTCGTGAGCATGCCCTCCAGCTTGGCATAATCCTCGGCAACATAGGCCTGCGCCCCGGCCAGCTTGGCATCCATCACGGCCTTTTCTGCCTCGCTCAGCTTATCGTTCGGTGCCTGGCTGCAGCCGACTGCAAGGAACAGCACCGGCGCCAGCAACATGGTCATCATCCGTTTCATAGTCTCATCTCCTTCTTGTTGATTCATCGTGCGCACTTCCTGTGTGCTGTTCATCATGAATGAATCGTCCGGTTTTTATAATGACACATAATAAGAAAGAGCCGGCACCCCTCCGAGGCATGTTTCATCCTCGAAGGGGACCGGTTTCTTTCAAAGATGAAAGAGAAAAGAAGAATTTACTTCTTCTTCTCCGCCTTCTTCTCTTCCTTCTTCTCTTCCTTCTTTTCCGCCTTCTTCTCAGCAGCCGGAGCTTCCTTCTTCATCTCGTCGGCCTGCACGAAAGTGGCGCCACCGAACGCCAGTCCGAGGACGAGCGCCAGCATTGCAAACATTGCCTTCATCATAATTGATTCACCCCCCTTCATAGAAATCGTACGTGTCGTGTCACTTCGAAACGGTTCCAGAGTGAGCAAGGCGGATGCCATCCTTTCGAAGTGGCGGCGACGACGAAACTGACCCGTTATCAACGGCTTACTCATTCGTCTCCTGCACGCTCAACTTGGCGCCTGTGGCACATTGGCTGTCGTCCTGCAAAACCGCCTCAGGCCGAGCAGCGGATATTCTTTCGACTCCTGCGGAGCGTACCGGATCGGGACGGCCGTTGGGCGCCGCGCGCACGAATTCGGCGCCATCGTCGTTGACACTCCAATCCGTCGCTACCTATAATGCGCATCCTATTTGTGTCCCGTGCCTGATGAAGGAGCCATTGCATGTCATTCACATATCAGCAGCCCTCGAAACTGAAACGGAAACGCGATCACGGGTTCCGGAAACGGATGAAAACGAAGGACGGGCGCAAAGTCCTGGCCCGCCGCCGCAAAAAGGGGCGCAAGCGCCTTACCGTCTAGGAGCGGGCCATGGCGCGTGTATCGGAAGACCGCTCGTTTTTTCTGAAGAAGAGCGGCGATATCGAACGCGTCAAAAAAACCGGCCGACGGCTTCCCACCCCGCTGTTCAACCTCGTGTCCTGCCATTCCGATCTGCCGCACGCGCGCGTGGGCGTGATTGTGGGCAAACGGCTGGGTGGGGCCGTGGTGCGCAATCGCGCGAAGCGCCGGTTTCGTGAACTGGCCAGGCAGGTTCGCCGACAGTTGGCGCCGGGCCGCGATGTGCTGATTTTCCCCCGCCACGGCGCGCTGGAGGCTTCGCCGCCCGTTTTGCAGGAGGCCTGGCTACGAGCGTTGCGGCAGCAGGCGCTGATACGGGATTCGGAAGAGAGTTAATGCACACGATCGGGCTGACGGTCATTGAATTCTATCAACGGTGGATCTCTCCCCTGCTGGGGCCTGCCTGTCGATTTGAGCCCACCTGCTCGCACTATGCGGCGGACGCCATCCGCTATCACGGCTTGCTGAAGGGAACAGGAAAAGCCTGCCTGCGACTGCTGAAGTGCCATCCGTTTCATCCCGGCGGGGAGGATCCTGTCCGGTAACGACGCACGGGAACACATTCGACCTCATGGAAAAACGAGTCATCATCTTTCTGATCCTGTCCCTGACCGTCCTGGTGGGATATGAGTATCTCCTGCGGCAGATGGGATTGGGTCCGCAACCGGCGCAGGAGACGGACCAGCAGGCCACCGTTGCCGTGGCTCCGCAGAAATCCGACGCACCCGTCGCTCCCGCAAAAGACCCGACGCAGACGGCGGCCACTCCCGGCTCGCCGACCGTTCGCCCCCAAGAGTCTCCATCGGCACTGTCGGAAGAGATGACCGAGGTCGTCACGAACCTTTACCGGGCCACGATCTCGAATCGCGGCGGCGTCATCAAGAACTGGGAACTGACGCGGTACCGCCTCACGCCGGAGCGCGATTCGCCGCCCATCCAGCTCGTGCACAAGGAAGGAAAATTTTCCGGGCCGCTCTCGCTGCACACCGGCGACGAAGCGCTCACCCGACGCCTGAACGACGCGCTGTACCAGGTCGAGCGGGATTTCAACCGACTGGACGCGGCCCATCCGACCGGCCACGTCACGCTGACCTATCACACTCCTGGGCAAACGCCCGGACAGGCGCAGGGAACGCCGGTCCGCGTACAAAAACAGCTGACCTTTCACCATGACAGTTATGTCGTGGACGTGGCGATCGTCACGGAAGGCCTCACCGGCACGCTGGCGACTGGTCTGGGCACCAATTTCGGCATTGTCGAATGGACCGAGGGCCTCATCGGTCTGATCGGCCCGGCCTCCCGCATCGAAGACAAAATCGAGAAAGACCTGCCGGACACCGAGCAGGAATTGAAAGGCAACGTCAAATGGGTGGCACTGCAGGACAAGTATTTCATGAGCGTGGCCATCCCGACCGGCGCCACCGCCGCATGGATCAAGAAAGAAGGCGAGCGGCTGGCCTCGGCGCAGGTGCGGTTTCCCGCCCCGTCCGGATCCACGCCACTGTCCCTCCGGCTCTATGCAGGCCCGAAGGAATTCGGCATCTTGAAATCGCTCGATGCAGGCCTTGAGGACACAATCGACTTTGGCTGGTTCATCTTCGGCAGCTGGGAGATGGTCAAGGCCGTCGCCAAGCCGTTGTTCGCCGTGCTGCAGTTCCTGCACGAGTACACGCAGAACTATGGCATTGCGATCGTGCTGCTGACGGTCGGCATCAAGCTGCTCTTCGCCCCGCTGCAGTACAAAAGCTACAAGTCCATGAAGGAGATGCAGCTCCTCCAGCCAAAAGTGCTGGCGCTGCAGACCAAATGCAAAGACGACCGGGACCGGCTGAACAAGGAGCTGATCAAGCTGTACCGGGACCATAAAGTCAATCCGGTCGGCGGCTGTCTGCCGATGCTGCTGCAAATGCCGGTCTTCGTTGCGCTCTTCAACGTGCTCTATATGACCATCGAGCTCCGACAGGCGCCGTTTCTTCTTTGGGTGACGGACCTCTCGATACCCGATCCCTACTATGTGCTGCCGATTCTCATGGGCGTGACGATGATGATCCAGCCAGCTCCCGGTCGAGATCGCG
>JANOEZ010000211.1:0-2676 GCA_031413335.1 Nitrospirota bacterium | reverse complement strand
GTGTTCCAAGGAGGATCGCTGATCAGAGGCGCGCTGCTCTTGCTCGCTGCCATCCCGATCACCGTGTTCATGAACAGCGTGAGAATCGCGCTGACCGCAGTGTTCGCCGAATACCTCGATATCAATACGGCAGAAGGATTCCTCCATGATTTCGAGGGCTGGGTCATCTTTCTCCCGGCCTTGGGGCTGCTCGTGCTGCTCAGCCTCGTGATGTCGAAGTTTGCCGGAACGAAAGGCGGAATGTCGGACTGGGCGATTGTTCCAGAGGGCGGTTTCCAAAATCCGTTGAAGGCCGAATTGAAATGGTTTTCCAATGTCGGACAACCGACTTTGGCCGCTGCCATAGCAGTAATGATCTCAGTCGCATGCATACCCCTGGTCTTACCGGAAAAAACCATCAGAACACCCCAGCGGGAAGAGTTTACTTCCTTTCCATTGGTATTCAAAGACTGGAAGGGGCAGCACCACCCAATGGATGCCATCTATCAAAACGCGCTGCCCTGGGCCGACTATCTTCTGGCTGACTATGCCAAGCCGGGAGGAGGGATCGTCAATGTCTTCGTGCCCTATTTCAAATCGTTCTACCAGGACTCCTACACCCATAACCCTGCTGTATGCCTTCCAGGCAACGGATGGATTATTGAGGAAGAAGGAGTCACGACTCTGCGAGATGCCCGACTGCCCGATGCCGGCACGCTCCGCGTCAATCGTATCGTCGCGACCATAGAGGGGAAGAAGCATGTGGTCTACTACTGGTTCCAGCACAAGGGACAGGCCATTACCAACCAGAACATGGTGAAAGCGGTGTTGCTGTGGAATTCTCTCATGGAGGGCAGGGCAGACGGCGCATTGGTTCGGCTTATAGTCGGCATGGACACAGTTCCGGATATGCCGGCCGCCGATGCGGCATTGCAGGACATGTCCGTGCAGTTGCAGAACGTCCTCCCACGTTTCGTGCCGATTTAACTGAGATTGCTGGAAAAGGAAGCAGAACATGGAAACTCACCATGATAGTCCGGGAGAGGGATTGCATCAGGTCCAGAATTCCTGGTCTCCCTATGCGCGTTTACCGCAGAGTCTGCGCTCTCAATTGCGCCAGTCCTGGAACCATCTTGGCTTTAATAACGATGTGGCCTCCAAACTACGGTACGAAGTCGATATGGCGCTGTTGCGCATACGCTGCGCAGTGAGTGGACGGCATAAACGCGCACAATCCGAACTGGCAGGACGGAAACATCTGCGGCTTCACCTGGGTTGCGGAAACGCCTTGCTCCCCGGCTGGATCAACATGGATTGCTACCCTCCGGGCAAGGTTCCAGGAGCCGAGATACTGATACTCGACATGAGACGCAAGTGGCCGCTCGCAGACGGATCGGCGGCAGCGTTATTCTCCGAGCATTTCCTGGAGCATCTTCCGTTTGAGACAGTCCGTGATCACATTCTCAAGGAGATAAGACGGATTCTTGAACCAGGTGGCCACGTCCGTATCGGCGTTCCAAATGGGGAATACTTTGTCGAGCAATACATGGCTTCAAAGCGCGGTACCACGGATCCCCTCTATGAGCAGGCACGCCAAGGCAAATCGTCCATGGTGATGTTGAACGAGATTGCCCACGGGTTCGGACATTATTTCGCTTATGACTTTGAGACGATGCAGCAGATTCTAAAGGAGGCCGGCTTTGCCGAGATCCGCCGGATGAAGCCGGACAACACCGATGTGGAAGTGTTTAAGGGGCTGGATCGCGAGGATCCGTGGCGTATGGCAATGACGTTATACGTAGAAGCCATGCGTCCATGAGTAACGTCGTCCGGATACCCATGAGTATGAAAGTTGGAGAATGGCTGCGCTCAGATTTCTTCTCGGTCGGGGTATCTCAGACCATCGCTGCCCTTGGCCAGATCATCGGCGTCCGTCTCCTGACCGAGGCCCTTTCGCCGGCAGTGTTCGGGGAAGTCATTCTCATAGTGGGAATGTCCACGCTTGCCACATCCATCCTGGTGAATCCAACGATGCAGGCGCTCCTGCGGTATTACCCTGAATGCGCGCAATCAGGCAGTGGGGCGCTGGTCGAGCGGACCGCGCTTCAACGCATCGTCAGAAACTCAGCCATTGCGTTGCCTCTATCCATCCCATTCGGGGTTCTTGGCGTGGTGGCCGGCTGGTTTAGCCTTACTGTTTTAATCTTGCTGCCGATATTGGTGGCGGTCGACGGGATGCGAATGTTACGCACCACCGTCATGAATGCTTCCAGGCAACATCACCGCTATGGAGTCTGGCAAATCGGAGAGGCATGGGGAAGACCGGTGCTGGCTTATGGTGCCATCGTCTGGTGGGGAATACACACGGAAATCGTGTTAGGCGCGTTTATTGTGACGTCACTGGTCCTCTACGGTGTCATGAGGAATTCAATCGATGTTCAGTCAACGGTGATCCCTTCCCGGAGCTTCAACGAGGAGGATCTCCTGCGAAAATTCAAGGACTACGGTAGGCCGCTCATCCCTCTTGGCTTGCTTGGCTGGATCTCGGGCATGGCGGATCGCTACATGATCGGCAGCCTGCTCTCGGCTCAGAATGTGGGCATGTATGCCGCAGCCTATGGTTTGGCCAGCCGGCCCCTGCTGATGTTGTCGACGATTGCCGAGACCGCGATACGCCCGGTGTACTATTCGGCCATC
>JANOEZ010000210.1:0-1027 GCA_031413335.1 Nitrospirota bacterium | reverse complement strand
CCCCTTGCATCAGGAGCTATTCGGAGAGGGTAAAGAAGCCGATTTTTTTTCCTCCGATGACGAAATGTTGGACAAGACCCGCTTTTACCTAACGAATAACGAGACGCGGGAACGAATTGCTGCAGCCGGCCGGGCGCGATGTGAGCGGAGCGGATATTCCAGTGCCAACCTGCTGCAAAAAATAATCGATACTGTGCAACGGTCGGATTAATTATGCTCACGTCTACAAAGACTCTGCCGGATTCAGGATTACCCTTTGGCTCTATCGCAGCCTACGTGGGGTTCTGCCTGCTTCTCACTATGCTCCAGGCCTTCTGGGTGGACGCCGTCTCCAAAAACGATCTCGATCTGTTGAACCTACTCGTTCCAATACTGCTTGGGATATCAAGCCTTCTACTCGGATGGCGGCTGGTGCGGCAATCCCCACTTGCCATCTGGAACCCTCTGGTTTGGTTTCTATTGGCATCAACTCTTTATTACGGTGTGGGACAATTGGTTCATGTTCTTGGCAACCCGGATAGTATCGAGAGAGTTAATAGTCTGTATTTTGTAGATCACTCAGGCTTGGCGAGAACCAACTTTCTCCACAGTGTCGGCATGATGATTATTGTTGCTGCCTACCTTTCGACAGCTCTCCTTTTCAAACATAGGAAAGGTACTGTCGTGGATATTAGCAGTTCTACCTATGAGCAACGGAGCATGCGCGAAGCAAGGTCTGCCGTGCTGCTGTTTCTCTCCATTGGAATCCCGATCAAATACCTTTTGGAATTACCCTATAACTTGGGACTGCTTAAATTTGTCCTCCCAGGAAGCATTCAATACTTGGGCACACTGAGTGGCATGGCGATCATCCCGCTCTTTTGGCTTTACAAGAAGCGCGGTGGGATCTATCGACCCGCATTCTTTGCGCTGGTCATTTCCGAGTTTTTTGTCGATCTGGTCAGCTTAAGCAAGCTCGAAATGATCAAGACAGCGCTATTCCTCGTGCTGGCGGCACAGTTGGTCAAACCAGGACTCAAGAAACTGG
>JANOEZ010000209.1:0-1660 GCA_031413335.1 Nitrospirota bacterium | reverse complement strand
CGCAGGCCGCTGCCTCCCTCGACCTGCGCGCAGACTGGCTGCAATTGGTTCGGTGCATTCTGCAGCGCCGCGTCCCAGAGCTTCCCGTGTGGGCCTTTGGATCTCGCGTCGCGGGTAACGTCCAAAACGACGAACCTGCCCTGGGTGGTGGACGGAGCGGCCCTCTCGAAGCGGTTCAAGATTTCCCATGTCCGCCTGTTGAACGATCTCGAAGCGACGGCCTACGGGATGCTGGTGTTGAGGCCGGACGAAGCGGACGTCCTGAACGCCGGCACGCCGCCCAAAACCAAAGGCGCCATGGCGCTGATCGCCGCCGGGACCGGTCTGGGCGAGGCGATTCTCTTTTGGGACGGCACACAGTACAAGCCGATGCCCTCGGAGGGCGGGCACAGTAGCTTCGCGCCCACCACCGATCTGGAAATCGACTTGCTCCGCTACCTGCGCATCCAGTACACGCACGTGAGTTACGAGCGCGTGCTCTCCGGCATGGGCCTGCACGCCATCTATGAATTTTTGCGGGACACCAAGAAAAACGAGCCGACGTGGCTGGCGGAAAAGATCAAGGTCGGCGATCCGGCCGCGATCATTGCCGACGCCGGCCTCAAAAAGCAGGCTGAAATTGCCATGCAGGCGCTGGATATGTTCGCAACCATTTACGGGTCGGAAGCCGGCAACCTGGCGCTCAAGGCGATGGCGCTGGATGCGGTCTATGTCGGCGGCGGCATCGCGCCCAAGCTGCTGGCCAAACTCAAAGATGGGATGTTTATGAAGGCGTTTGCGGACAAGGGCCGGTACAAAAAGCTACTGGCCACCATTCCTGTGCGCGTGATCACCAATCCGAAAGCCGCGCTGCTGGGTGCGGCCTCCGTCGCCGCGCACATGTGCAAGGGAGCGTCATGAGCCTCTCGAATCTCGACGACCTCAAGCGGCAGGCGGCGCTCAAGGCCGTGGACTATGTCCGCGACGGGATGGTGGTCGGGCTCGGAACCGGCTCGACAGCGAAGCATGTCATGCTGGCCCTCGGCGAGCGGATCAAAAAAGGACTCAAAATAAAAGGCGTGCCGACGTCGCAGGAAACGGCCAGGCTGGCCAGGAAGGCGAAGATTCCGCTTCTCCCGGACGACGAGGTGTGGCCGATCGACGTGGCGATCGACGGGGCCGATCAGGTGGATCCGCAATTCAACCTGGTCAAGGGCGGTGGCGGGGCCTTGCTCAAGGAAAAAATTGTGGCGGCGTCGGCGAAGCGGTTCATCGTGGTGGTGGATCACACCAAGCGCGTCCCGGTGCTCGGCGGTTCCTTCCCCCTCCCCGTCGAAATCATCCCGTTCGGGTGGCGGAACACGGCACAGAGGATCGAGGCCTGCGGCGGCAAAGCGGTGCTGCGCAAGCGGGACGGGAAAATCTTCAAGACCGAATCCGGCCACTATATTCTCGATGTGCACATCGCGCGGATCGACAGGCCGGCCGAATTGGAATTGCAACTCAACTCCCTGCCCGGCGTGGTCGAGAACGGGCTGTTTGTCGCTCGAACCTCGGTGTTGATCGTCGGCACCCCGGCCGGTGTCGAGGAGCAGCATGCGGGGCACTGAGGCGGACGCCTTCCGGCTGCCGCGGCATATCCTCCCTTCACGCTACGACCTTCGCCTCGAACCGGATTTGA
>JANOEZ010000208.1:0-2506 GCA_031413335.1 Nitrospirota bacterium | reverse complement strand
TGAACACGCGCTTGCCGACGGACTGCCCGTCGAGAAACACTTCGACACTGTAGTCACCCGCCGGGAAGCCGCCGGAGTTCTGCAAGTGGAACTCGGTACTCGCCGCACCGTCGTGAGATTCACGCGCAGGTCCGGTGCCGAGGAGCTTACAGACTCTGATCAATCAGGTATTGAATCAACAGCCTTGTGCCAATTCCTGTCGGACCTTTGGGGATATAGGCCCGCTCGCGCTCGCTCCAATCGGTGCTGGCGATATCGAGGTGCACCCAGGGATGGTCGCCGATGAACTTGCTCAGGAAGAGCGCGGCGGTGATCATGCCCCCACCACGGCCGCCGATGTTGCGCATGTCGGCCACGTCGCTCTTGAGCTGTTCGAAGTATTCGTCCCAGAGAGGCATTTCCCAGACGCGTTCGCCGGCCTTCATGCCGGAGTCCCGCAGGGCGCGCTTCAAATCCTCGTTGTTGCCGAACATGCCGATGGCGAACTGACCCAACGCCACGACGCAGGCGCCGGTCAGCGTGGCGATGTCGATGACGGCGGCCGGCTTCAGGCGCGCGGCGTAGGCCAGCCCGTCGGCCAGGATCAACCGGCCTTCCGCATCGGTGTTCTGGACTTCGATCGTCTTGCCGGAGAGGCTCTTCAACACATCGCCGGGCTTGATCGCGCGGCCGCCCGGCATGTTTTCCGTGGCGGGCAGGATGCCGATAAGATGAATCGGCAGGCGCAGCCGCGAGGCGGCCCGCACGGTGGCCAGCACTTCGGCGCCGCCGGTCATGTCGGCCTTCATCTGCTCCATGTTCTCCGCCGGCTTGAGCGAGAT
Organism: Nitrospirota bacterium; assembly: GCA_031413335.1. Lineage (GTDB taxonomy): Bacteria > Nitrospirota > Nitrospiria > Nitrospirales > Nitrospiraceae > 2-02-FULL-62-14. The sequence goes on along the minus strand of JANOEZ010000208.1, from coordinate 1,685 downwards.
GCCGCCCGTATCGAACGTGATGGTCTTGCCGACAATGACAATGGGCTTCTCGTTCCGGCGCGAACCGTTGTACTCCAGAATGATGAACTTCGGCGGCTCATGGCTGCCGCGTGCGACACCCAGAAACGCGCCCATGCCCAGCCGTTCCACTTGCGCCCGTTCAAGAATCTTTACGCGCACGCTCCGTTCGCGGCCGATCTTTTTTGCTTCCGTCGCCACTCGCGTCGGCGTCATCACGTTCGAAGGGTGATTGCAGAGGTCGCGGACGAGCATCGCGGCTTCGGCGGTCGCCGTTCCGCGCCGCGCACCTTCCTTGAGGTCGGTCAGTTGCCGGGAATCAGTCGCAAGGACGGTCAGGCGCCCGACCTGTTTGGCACCGGCCTTCTTGTCGCTTAGATATTCGGTGAACTGGTAGGTGCCCAGGATGGCGCCTTCGACGAGGGCCTGGGCCAGTTCGACGGCGGACGTTTTCGATAAGTCCTCGCCATGCAGGCAGGTCACGAATGAGGAGGCGCCGGCCTGCCGCACGCGTTTGACGGCGGTGCCCATGGCTTGCCGGATGTAGTCCACCCGCGCATCCTTCTTTTTCCCCAGCCCGACCAGCAGCACGCGCTTGGCCGGAGCCTTGCCCGACGTATGCAGGAGCACGGCTTGATTCAGCTTCCCCTCGAACTCCCCGCTCGTGAGCAGACCGTGCAACTGCCCATTGCAGGCGCGATCTGCGGCCGCCGCCGCGTCGTTCAGCCGCTCGTCGCCCTCGAAATGGGTGAGGACCAGCACCTCGGCCGGCTCGCGTTCAATCTTGCCCTGTTTCACGATAACGTTCATTCCATTCTCCTTAGATGACGTGAATCGTTCAACGTTAACCGTTAATCGTAGGAGTTGATTTAATTCTGGCGTTTCACGAATAACGTTTTACGTTTAACGGCCTTCTCACACTCCGCGCGTCTGCGGGTCCCAGATGAGTTTGTGCAATTGAAGTTGGACGCGGACCGGCAGTGTGTCGGCCAGCACCCATTCGGAGAGTTGGCGCGGGTCCAGTTCGCCAAACGAGGGGCTGAACAGGACCGGGCAGCGTTCGGCCAGCTTGTGCCGCTCGATCATCGTGCGGGCGAACTCGTAATCCACGCGGTCTTTCAAAACAAACTTGATTTCGTCCTTGCCGGCAATGCGATCCAGGTTCTTCCAGTCCATCCGGTCCATCATGCCGCTGCCGGGGCACTTCACATCCATAATAATATGGGCACGGGAGTCCACCGGCGTGATGTCGATTGCGCCGCTGGTCTCGACCAGCACTTCGTAGCCGTCCGCGCAGAGGCGCTCGATCAGGATGAAGGCCTCGGGCTGGTGCAACGGCTCGCCGCCCGTGACTTCCACCAGCCGGCAGCCGTAGCCCCTGACTTTTCCGAGCACGTCGTCGAGCGCCATCTCCGTGCCGCCGTGGAACGTGTATTCGCTGTCGCACCAGGTGCAGCGGAGCGGGCAGCCGGTGAGCCGCACGAAGGCGCAGGGCCGGCCGGCAAAGCTCGACTCGCCCTGGATGCTGTGGAAGATTTCCGTTATGCGCATGGCCGGCTCATTCCCATCTCACCACCGGCCAGTGGTACTGCGCGGCGATCCGCTCCATCCCGCGGATCGGATTGACGACGAGGGGATGTCCGACCGAGAGCAAGATGTCCACGTCG
>JANOEZ010000207.1:0-3076 GCA_031413335.1 Nitrospirota bacterium | reverse complement strand
CCTGTTACATCCGTCCTCTTGTGTATATCGGATACGGAGCGATGGGACTCTACCCTGGCGACAATCCGATCAAGGTGTCCATCGCCGCCTGGAAGTGGGGAAGTTATCTGGGCGACGAGGGTCTGGAGAAGGGCATTCGCGCGAAGATCTCGACGTTCACCCGCCATCACGTGAACGCGGCCATGTCGCGCGCCAAAATCTCCGGTCACTACGTCAATTCCATCCTGGCCAAGCGCGAGGTGAAGGCGGATGGGTATGACGAGGCGATTTTGCTCGATTCGGACGGCTTTGTGGCCGAGGGCACGGGCGAGAACGTGTTCATCGTCCGCAACGGGCGGCTGGTCACGACGCCGCTGACGTCCATTCTGGAAGGGATCACCCGCAATTCCGTGATGCAGCTGGCGCGCGAGCGCAATATCCCCGTGGCCGAGGAGCGGTTCACGCGCGATGCCATGTACGTGGCGGAGGAAGTGTTCGTCACGGGCACGGCGGCGGAACTGACGCCGGTGCGCGAACTTGACGGGCGGAAGATCGGCAACGGGAAGCCGGGCCCCATCACCAAATCACTGCAGAAATCATTCTTCGAGATCGTGCGAGGCGAGGACAAAGCGCACGCATCTTGGTTAACCCGCGTCTAACGAAGCCCCGTAAACCGTAATCCGTTATCAGTGATCCGTGAAGGAAGTCCGATGGACGGACAGAGTCCTCGTGTCTTTACTGATCACGCATCACGGTTCACGGATTACGCTTACGGTTTCGCCGGTTCTGACGGCGGAGGTGTCGTCGTGGCGGCAGCCGGGGTCTCGTGGCTGGCATCGTCCGAGTGGCTCGGCGTGGCGGAGGACTCTTTCTTGTTCACGTCAATGACGGTTGAAGAGAAGGCCCGTTCCTTGGACAGGATGGCTAGGCCGAGGGAGGTCAGCATAAAGATGAGGGCGGCGGCGACAGTGACTTTGCTGAGGAATGTGCCCGGCCCGCGGCTGCCGAAGACAGTCTGGCTGGAGCCGCCGAAGGCCGCGCCGATTTCGGCGCCCTTGCCGGATTGCAACAGGATGGATGCGATCATCAGAACACACACCAACACGTGAATCACGACGGCTAACGTATACATCAGGCTCCTTCCTCGATCGTGCAGCGCTACTGCGTCACAGTCTGTGTCTTGGCGATGATTCTAGCAAAGGATTGCGGTTCCAGACAAGCGTTGCCCACCAGCGCGCCGTCAATTTCCGCTGTTCCCAGAAAGTCGATGATATTGTCCGGTTTCACGCTGCCTCCGTACAGGATCCTCAGGCGATCGGCGGCCAGCTGTCCCCATTTGCGGGCGGCGCAGGCCCGAATGGTCCGGTGCACGACATCGATCTGTGCCGGCGACGCCGCATGGCCCGTGCCGATGGCCCAGACTGGTTCGTACGCGATGGTCATGTGCCGGCCGGCCTCTTTGGAAACGCCGCGCAATCCCTGCTGCAGTTGACGGAGCACCACGCGGGTCGTCTGCCCGCGCTGCCGTTCGGCCAGCGATTCGCCGATGCAGAGGATCGGGCGAAGCCCGTGCCGGAGCGCGGCCAGGACTTTCTTGTTGATGGCCGTGTCGTCTTCGCCGAAGAGCCGCCGCCGCTCCGAGTGCCCCAGGATGACGTAACGGCAGCCCAGCGCCTTCAGCATCGGTGCGGAAATTTCTCCGGTGTAGGCACCGGCGTCCTCCCAATGCAGATCCTGCCCGGCAAAGACAAACCGGCGCGCGATCGGCAGGGCGGCCACGGAGAGGGCGGTGAAGGGCGGCGCCAGCACAATCTCGACTTTTGCGCTCTGGTGGACCAGCCCGGCCAGTCGCCGCACGTACGTCGCGGCCTCGGCGGCCGTCTTGTGCATTTTCCAATTGCCGACGATCAGATGCCGCCGCACGGGACCTCGGATGGAGTGAGCCGGCCGGTGGCGGTGTTCACATGTCCTTGGCGGGAAGGGCGGCCAGGCCAGGCAGTTCCTTGCCCTCCAGCAACTCCAGGGCCGCGCCGCCTCCGGTGGAGATAAACGACATGCTTTCGGATTCGCCCGCGCGGTGCACGGCCAGGGCCGTGTCGCCTCCGCCGATGATCGTGAGGGCATAGGCGTTGGAGACGGCGTGCGCGAGCGAGAAGGTGCCGCGCGAAAAGGCGTCTGTCTCGAACATGCCCATTGGCCCGTTCCAGAGGATGGTCTTGGCGTTCTGGACGGCCTCGCTGAACAGTTTGACGGAGGCCGGGCCGATGTCCAGCCCGCACCAGCCTTTCGGAATTTCCTGCACCGGCACGAGTTTGGTTTCTGCGCCAGGCTCCCGGCTGGCCGCGACGACGCAGTCCACCGGCAGATAGAATTTCACGCCCCGCGACATCGCGTGTTCCTGAATGCCGCGCGCAAAGTCGAGCATGTTGTCTTCGACCAGCGAGCTGCCGATTTCCATGCCCATGGCCTTGATGAAGGTGAATGCCATGCCGCCGCCGATGATGACCTTGTCCACGCGCTTGCCGAGGTTTTCGATGACGCCGATCTTTCCGGACACCTTCGCGCCGCCGAGGATAGCGACGAACGGCCGCATCGGATTGGCCACGGCCCCTTCCAGATATTCGATTTCTTTTTTGAGCAAATAGCCGGCGGCCGACACCGGGACAAATTTTGGGACGCCGACGATGGACGCGTGGGCGCGGTGCGCCGCGCCGAAGGCGTCGTTGATGTACACGTCGGCGAGGGCAGCCAGGGATTTCGAAAAGGCTTCGTCGTTGTGTTCCTCGCCGGCATGAAAGCGCAGGTTCTCGAGCAACAGCACATCGCCTGGTTTCATCTTGGCAACGAGCGCTTCCGCAGCGGAGCCGATGCAGTCCGGCGCGAAGGCGACTTCTTTGCCGAGCAATCGCTGTAGCCGCTTGGCGATCGGTGCGAGACTGTATTTCAAATCGGACGGGCCCGTGGGACGGCCCAGTTTTCGTTATGCAACTCATTCATAAACGGCAGAATTTCTTCACGACGTTGAAAATATTTTTTCACCTCATCAACGGTCATGCGGTATTGCTCAGCGATACGTTGATAGCCTCGCTGGATATCC
>JANOEZ010000206.1:0-1126 GCA_031413335.1 Nitrospirota bacterium | reverse complement strand
CGCGCTACGGACTGCTGGTGGGGGACGTGAACGCGGTGGTTCAGGCGGCGATCGGCGGGCAGGCCGTCACGCAGGTGTTCGAGGGCGAACGGCGCTTCGATCTGGTCGTGCGGTTTCTTCCGGAGTACCGGCGCGATGAAGAGACGATCGGCAACATTCAGGTCAACACGCCGGACGGCGCCAGGATTCCGCTCAAGCAACTGTCGAACATTTCGACGCAGACCGGCGCGTTCATCATTTACCGGGAAAACAACGAGCGCTACATTCCGATCAAGTTCAGCGTGCGCGGGCGCGATCTCGAGAGCACCGTGCGGGAGGCGCAGGCGCGGCTGGCGAAAGAGGTACAACTGCCGGAGCGGTATCGCATGGAGTGGCACGGAGAGTTCGATCAACTGCAGGAGGAGAAGACGCGTCTGGCCCAGATCGTCCCGCTCAGCCTCCTGTTCGTGCTGTTCCTGGTGTATATCGCGGTCAAGTCGTTTCGCGATGCGGTGCTGGTGCTGGCGACCGTGCCGTTTGCGTTGATCGGCGGCGTGTTTTCACTGGTGCTCACGGGAACGGAATTCAGCATTTCGGCCGCGGTCGGCTTTATCTCGCTCTTCGGCGTGGCCATTCAGGGCGGGCTGATTTTACTGGTGCGCATTCAGGACCTGGTCGAAGAAGGCCATGAGCTGAAGGAGGCGATCCTGGCGAGCGCCGAGGCACGGATGCGGCCGGTGCTGATGACGACGCTGGCCGCCGCGATCGGGCTGTTGCCCGCGGCCGTGGCGACCGGGATCGGTGCGCAAGCCCAGCAGCCGCTGGCCCGTGTCGTGGTCGGCGGCATGCTCACATCCGCCGCGCTGATTCTCCTCGTGTTGCCGGTGCTCTATCAGCTGGTCCATCGTGCCGATGCGCAACAACGGATGCAGGAGGAAACCTAGATGTGTATGCAGGGCCTGTCACGTGTGCCGATTATCTTCTCCTGGCGTCTGGCGGGCGTCCTGTGCGTCTGTCTTGCCGTGACGGTGGGCGAGGCGCGCGGGGAGGGTTCTCTTGTACCGGTCCAAACTCCAGACGGCGGTCAGATTCCCTATGGGTACGAGATGCCGCCTCCTCCGCAGGAGACGCTGGTCCCGGCCATTCC
>JANOEZ010000205.1:0-4518 GCA_031413335.1 Nitrospirota bacterium | reverse complement strand
TCGACGACGGTCAGCAAGCGCATCGGTTCATGGTAGGGCGCGTCGCCGTTCATCACCGTTTGCCTGGCCAATCCAAGCCGGAGATCGCTCCAGGGCCCGGACATGATGCCGATGCGCCCCACCACATTATGATAAACCTTGCTGCCGCCGCCATATACCTCGTTGTCCGCGACCGAAAAATAATGCTCCATGTTGATCCACTGGGCCACGACCTGCGGCGCGGTCATCAAGACTTCGAGCAGGCGCTCGGTCGGGTCTTCGCGATGGTCATAGGAATGGAGAAAGACGCGGCCGTCCAGATTGAGCGTTTTGGTGAGTTCACGCCGACCGATGATGAAGGCGGCGTTCCCCGATAGCCCCCACTCCGGACGGACCTGGCTCCAGTCCGTGCTGCGCCGGCGCACGGCCGCCGAGGCCCGGTCCAGCGTCAGGCCGGTCGGGACATCGGGGAGGCGGGCGCAACGTTCCAGGCTCGTCCGGCGGCCGGCCTCTTTCAGGCTGGCACGCAGCCGCGCCAAATCCTCGCCATGGGTCTCTGGAACCTCTTCCAAGTCGAAAAGCTGCGCCGTGTCCGTGGTCGTGTCGACTTGACCGGCCAGGAAGTGCGTGTCGGATGGAATCTCGATGCCTTTCTTGGCCAGCCAGGCCCTGACCTGGGGTTTGTTCGCCATCCCGGCCAGCACCCGCGCATTGGGCTGGCCTTCGTTGCCTCCGCAGGCTCCGCAGTCCAGCGCCGATTCAAAGGGGTTGTTCTCGCTCGTGCTGCCATGCGCGCAAAAGAGAACGAGTCGCGCAAAGTTACGGGTCAACCCCATCATGCGCAGCGCCGTGTCCACCGTGAGAACCTGCTCCTCAAGCGTGAAACCAGTCCGCGTGATGCGTTCTTTCTGCGCCGAAGCCCCGCGCCGATCGATGTGATAGTACCGCCGCAGAGCGTCCACGAACGCGTCCAGCTTCTCAGCCGGGAGGCTCGCCTGTCTGGCCATCTCGAGCAGCGTCGGCTCCACCGCTCCCTCTCCGTTCATCGCCCGCCGCCGAAGCGCTTCCACAAATTCCGGTTCAACCCGCGACCCGTGCAAACCAAGCCGCTCGTGCAGGGCCTTCCACACCAGCGTGCGCTGCTCGTCAGCCACCGCCTCCTCGATGTCGGCAGGCACCAGCTTGTCCACGGTCAGGCAGGTGGACAGGGCCGGCACGAACAGACGCCGTAGCCGGGCGGTCGCACGGGCATACCAGGCGGGCAGGATGGTTTTCCCGACGATGGGCAGGCTGTAAAACCACCCCAGCGACTCCACCATGACATAGGGTGTCACCACGTTTTCCTTCAGATCGTGCAGGAGCGTATGCCCCGCATGGACCAGCTTGACCCTGGACTCATGCTTGGAGGCCACGTACTCGCGATAACTGCGTGGAATCTCGCGCACCTCGTTCTTGGCCCGCATGATGACCGGGAACTGCTCGGTGTCGTGCTCCTTGCCCCAGGCTCGGTATCGAATAAAGACGGCAAAGAATCCGGCAAAGCCGTAGGTCTCATTGGCGCCGGCCGATTCCAGATGGCGCCGGAACGGTTCCGACCGCACATCGATACAAAAGACCGACTGGGATTGCGGACGAACTATTTCAGGGGCTCGCGTCGCCCCCTCCTCCGGCTTAGCCGGATGAGCCACCCCCTCACGCGCGCTGTGCGCGCTGGATTGTCCTCGCGGGACTTCCACCGAACGCACATTGCGTGTGAGCATTCCCAAAAGCTGCTCCTGATAGCCGGCCTCGAAGGCCTTGAGCCAGACCGGACCATGGTCCGATTCCGGAAACGCCTCCATCCATTCCACGAGCACCTTGAGATCGCTCGGCGGCGTCCCGATCAGCACGGACGGCGCCACCTCCAGAGCCTGCGCCAGCGTATGCAGCTGCCTCGCGGTAGCGCGCCGCACGGCGCTCTCTAGACGCGGACCGAACTCCTCCTGATAACGATCGGCCAGAATGCTCCACCCATCGAGCGGGGCCCGCGTCGCACCCGTTCCGCCGGAGGCTCCGTAGCACAGCCGGTCGATCTGCTCGGCATAGGTCGCCGGCAGACGCCCGGCGACCCGTTCCCGCCTCAGGAAATATTCACGGGAGTGGTTCTGCATATAGGACAGGACCGCGCCGTAATTTCCCTCAATGCCGAGCGAGTCCCGGCAGGCCTTCTGGACCAGTTCCCGCACGTACCACAGGCGGATGGCGAGAAACTTGACCAGGCCGACGGGATGAGCCCGTTGCCAGACATAGTCCCGCTCCTCGGCCCGCCATTTGATGAATCCGGCCCAGCCGGGCAGCGCGGCGAGTTGGAGCGACAGGTAGTCCTGCCGGAGGGCGTCGGGAATCGCCAGGATGGCGAGACTGTCGAGCACCGCGTCTTCGGGATGCTCGGGCAGGTGCGCGATTTTTCCCTGGCTGTCCGCAATGCCGCAGGGCGACCATTCGTATCGCGCGAGGGCTTTCCAGGCTCCGTACAAATCCCTGTCCCGCATGGGCATGGGCCACGTCGCATGTCCTTCGTCCAGAAAGGCCTCGCACCATTTAATGAGCTCACCGTTGACCTGGTCAACGATCCCGGTCCCCAGCGCACGGTCGCACCAGTTCGAGAGCGTGAGGGTATGGCCCAAGGCAACCTGATCCTCCCCCACCGCTCTTGCCGCCCGTTCGCTCAGGGCCGGGTGCGTCACGATCGTGGCCAGATGGCTGGCCAAGGCTTCGATGTCCGGCCACCCCATCAGGGTATCGAGCGGCTCCTCGACAGGTGCGCAGAGCCCGTGCGTCAGGCAGGCGCGCAGGACATCTCCATGGGAGACGCGGCGGCCTCCGAGCGTGACGTGCCGGTCCTGCGCCAGCGGTTTCAGCGCCTCGTCGAGATGGCCGAGGCGAATCCGGCCCGATCGGACATAGCCCCGATAGGTGTCGCCGGGCAGATACCCGCGTCCGCCCACCAACTGCCGGCCGCGCTTCACCGCCTCATCGAACGGCAGATACTCGAGGCTATGCAGCGGATTGTGGTGTACGAAGGTCCGCATCGGCCAATACTGGGCGATGACTTCGCTCGAGAGGCGGATCAGCCCCCGAAGCCCCATGCGTTGCGTGTCGCTGTAGGATGACATGGTCACCGATTCCATGTGAGAAACTCCGTGACCTGCGCCTGGAACATCGGCTTGCCGGACGACAGAAAACGAGGCGGCACGATGCCCAGCGCCACCAGCAGCACGACGATCATGACCAGCGCCGCCGTCTCGGTGAAACAGAGATCCTCATAGCGCAGGTCCGGCCGGTGCGGGCCGAAGAGCAGTTGTTGCGTCAGACCGAGAAAGTACCAGCAGGCGGCAAGCATCGCGCCGATGACCACGACCAGCGCGCCGGACAGGGGAAGGGACGGCGTCAGCAGCAACCCCATGAAGCCAGAGTACACGCCGAAGGGAGGCAGGCCGATGGCCGCCAGCGCCAGCAGAAATACCAGGATGGAAAACCGGGGCATGAGATAGGCCACCCCCCGGATCGCGCGCAGATCCACGTCGCCATACCGCGCCTGGATCGCGTACCAGGCCAGCAGGAATCCGCTGGTCACCAGACCGACGGCAACGAGGTAGACCGTCGCCTGCGGAAGCACCGTCCGCGTAGCGGCCACATGCCACCAGAGGATGGAATAGAACGATACATTGGCATAGGCCAGCAACAATCGCACGCGCGACTGAACCAGCGCTTTGAGCGTGCCATACAGCATGCCCGCCAGCGCCAGGATCGTCACCGTCCGCACGACCGGATCGGACAGGCCCGGGATCAGAGTGAGCAGTCCGTGAAATCCGAGGCTCGGCAGCAGCACCGCCAGAAATGCCGGAAGATTACCAGGCAACCCCCGGAGGGCTGCGACGTATCCTCCATGAAAGGGAAGCAGCGGTAGCAAGATTGCGCAGCTCACGAGGAATGCCACCGAAGAGACCGGCGGGATGGCGATCAGCGCCACGATCGCGCAGACCATGCCAAGACCATACGTGCCGATCCCCCACCAGGGAACAGATCCGGAGATGCTCCGATACCGATAGAGCAAGGCGCCGACGAGGCCAAAGAGCAGCGCCAACAGGACGAGTCCGACCCGTCCCCCGCCAACCAGCACACCGAGGCCTAATCCAAGCAACACTAGGGTCAGCAGCCAGGCCGAGCGGTTATCCAGATGCACTGGCTGGCCAAGGAGCAACAGAAGCGCGACCAGCGGGAACAGTGGCAGGAACAACGGGACCGTGCCCGACCCGGAGGCTCCCCCGGCGATCGCCACGAGCCCGGCGAGGCTTGCGAACGCAACCAGAAGCGTCCAGACCTTCAACGCCTGCGGTCTGGACCACAGTGCAACACCCGCCGCCGCGCCCGCGAAGGGCACGGCGACGAGCAGCGCGATGAGCGATCCGTCCGTCATCACGGCCACCTCCCGAACGCACCCTTGTCCATGCAGTGGGCCACACGCAGCACGCCACGGCCAAGCTTCGCATACAGCAC
>JANOEZ010000204.1:0-4343 GCA_031413335.1 Nitrospirota bacterium | reverse complement strand
TCTTCAACGAAGGCAAGTGGCGGGCCCGGAGTCCGCAGCACGTCACGGAAGAATTCAAACACCTCCAGGCACTCGGGTACGGGTCGGTCTATTTCGTGGACGATCATTTCCTGCTCCAACCCAAGCGCATCGAGGCCATCTGCAATGGCGTGGTCGACAACGGCATCACCATCCAATGGGGCTGCGAGGGGCGCGTGGACTCGGTGGCCCAGCATCTGTTCCCCGCCATGGCCAGGGCCCATTGCCGGACCATCATGTTCGGGATCGAGAGCGGCAGCCAGAAGATTCTGGACCGGTTGAAGAAGGAACAGACGCTGGCCGAGGTGGAGCACGCCGTCGTCGACGCCAAGCGGGCCGGCATCGAGATCGTCCACGGATTTTTCACCGTCGGCAACCCGGACGAAACGGTGGAAGACATGGAGGCGACCTTCGACCTGGCCTCCCGGCTCCCGCTCGACACCTTTGGGTTCAACCGGCTCTGCGTCTACCGGGGCACGCCCCTATGGCAGGAATATGTGAAGCGCGGGCTGGTGAGCGAGGCGACCGACTGGTACAAGTATTTCAAATGTTCCGCGATCGATCCGACCTGCCTGCCGGGGGAAACCATCAACGATGTGCGGCGGGCCGGACTGCGACGGCTCTTTCTCTACAAGCTGCTGCACTATCCGGTGCAGACGTTCCGGTTGCTGCGGCGCTTCCTCCGCTACATGCCGGCCCGTGACGTGGCCTACCTCATCCTCAAGCCGTTCATGGGGAAGGGGAAGGGCGCAACCCAGGCCGAGGTGCTGTCCCGCGCCGTCGAGCACGGGACCCTGAAAGACGAGGCCGCCGGCCTTACCCAGGTGACGGACGACATGCTGGAGCATGTGCTCCAGGAATCCCGCGCCGAACGCCTCCGCATTCAGGAAGAAGCCGAGGGCCGCCGCGAGCTGCCCATGGCCGCCTCCCGATAAGCCGCCGCCATCGGCGGGCGTCAGGGTTCAGCAAAACGCCTAATCAGCCAATTTCATGTGTGGGTTCCAGACGGCTTCCCACAGATGGCCGTCGGGATCATGGAAATACCCGGTCGTCCGGCCGGGAAGCAGTCAGCAGGGGACGGTCGTTTCTTGTGAGCGCAGCATAAAAGGAGGAGATCCACATGACAACTGAAGAGCAAATCGTGACGATGACGGCAGCGATCAAGCGGGCCATCAAGGTGATGGGGGACCGGTTCGGATCGACGGAGGAAGAGGTCGCGAGGGTTATTCAGGAACTGAAGACGTCGTTGCAGGGAACGGCGTAACGGTGCCGGCAACGAAGGAAGCAGCACGCATGAAAAATCAGCCGAGGATTTATCTGCTGACGATGAATTCACCCTCCCATGCCGCTCCCAGGCTGTGGATGGGGAAGAGCGTCCATGCGTTGCGCCACTGTTCGGTTAAACAGATCGGCGGCGCGCTGGTGGAAATGCAGCAGAGCGTGGATGAGTTGCAACGGGACATGGGCGTGTTGAAGGCCGCGAAGGCGCAGCGCGCGGCTGTTCCGGAAGAAGGAGCAAGGCGAGCATGAAAAGGAACCCTGCCAGTGTTCTTCAGCGGCGTGCCGACGGGAAGTCCGGCACCGCGGTGCGCAAGCCGGTCAGCGCGCGTGTACCACGGCGTGGTGACGGCGGGCTGACCTGCACCGAAGCCCAGGTGGAGGCGCTACTGTCCCAAGGCGAGTCCACCTAAGCCTCCTGCGGGCCGTCAGTCTTCAGCGGAAATGGTTTCTGACGCCTCGTTCTCTCCCGCTCACTTCGGATTCTTGATGTACGTGTAGCCCATCCGTTCCATGCATTTCTTCTCGACCGCAGCTTCTTTGAAGGGCTCGTCGGTCTTATTGCGTAGAGATTCCTGCATGGCCACTTTCTCGCAATGGGCATGATCGTCCTTGGTTTCCAACTCGGTTCGCCCAGCCTGTTCCCAATGCCCCGAAGGAACTGTTGTCGCACATCCCGACAACAGTCCGAAGAACACGGTTACAAGAAGAGTCTTCATAAGAACCCCCTCCAGTTCAGTAGATAGTTCAGGCGCCATGATCCAACAGTGAGGTTCGGCGTGTGATCTGTCCCGGCCTAATGTCCCGCCCTCAACGCACAGGTAAGGCTAGTCTGACTACGAAAAGGAGTCAAGCGGACGTGCAGGGGCTGCGGCCTTCCTTAGCGGGCATAAATCCTCGCGGACCTTGTGACAGTTTGAGTCAGCGCATCCTTCTCCTGAAAAGAATAGGCCAGGAACTTGAGCCCGGCCCGATTGCCAGTGACCACCATAACCGTTGCGAGCTGCTGCGTGGTGGTGCCGGGTTTCCCGGCTGGAAGATTCAATTTAAGGAGGAGTCCGGACCGGAGGGGTTGCTCTGACACGAGCGAGCAGCCGTGCAGCGACATGTCGGTCAGTATGCCTTCACCTGAGACCTCGTTGCTCTCAAAGGTCACAGGAATCTTGACAGCCACCCGAATGGATTTACGGCGCTCCGAGCCCGTGGGGGACTGTCCCTCCAGCTGTTTGAGCCGGAAACGCTTTTTGCACGCTTCGCACCGGAACGGGTGAAGGGAAAGCAAGGTCGCGAGCCTATCCAACAGGCCTGCAGGCGGGACCGGTGTGACGAACAGGCTTTCACAAAACGGGCACAGTGTTTTCGGCGTTTCCATCGCGCTGCGTTCCCCGTTCAAATATAGTACAGCGTCCCTGACCCGTCCCCGGTTGTGACACCGTCTTCTAAAGGTTGGGCAAGGCTAGGCCAACTGTGGAACGGAGTCAAGCGGACGCGCGGGGGTGGGGGAGCAGGGGCGTTGTTCGTATCTCGTGAAGCGTCGTCGCGGTGGTGGGAATTCGAGAAGGACCGTCCGGCGCCATCGGCGGGTGGCTCACAAACTTCTGGATGCCCCCATTATTTTCTCCCTTGACGCATGTTCGCATATATGCGAACATGATGCAGGAGTGTGACGGTGCCGACAATCCCGGTGGTGTTCTACAGAGAGAGCGATGGAACGGCGCCGGTCCTGGAATGGCTGGATGCGCTGCCGGCCAAAGCGCAGGACAAATGCCGGATCAAGATCGAACGGTTGTGCGAGCTCGGGCATGAGTTGCGACGGCCGGAGGCCGACCTGCTCCGTGACGGCATCTACGAGCTGCGCATCGGGCTCCAGGGCATGAACTATCGCATCCTGTATTTCTTTCACGGACGAACGGCAGCGGTGCTCGCGCATGGTCTGGTCAAAGAGCGGGTCGTGCCGTCACGGGAGATCGAAGTGGCGTTGACGCGCAAACGACGGTTCGAACAGGACCCTGAGCGCCACACGTACGAGGAGGCTTGAGTATGTCAAAGACGAAACGAACCCCGACGAGCGATGCGGTGGCCATCCTGCACCGGCGATATTACGAGGGCAGGCCGGAGCGTCTGGCCGCGCTTGAAGAAGCGCGGGCGAACGACAACGTGGCGAGAAAAATTACGATGCTGCGTCTCCAGGCCGGGCTCACCCAGCGGCAACTGGCCAAGCTGGTCGGAACCACTGCCTCTGTGATCTGCAGGCTGGAAAGCGCCGACTATGAAGGACATTCACTGGCCATGCTGCAGCGCATCGCCGACGCGCTCAAGCAGCGCGTCGAAATCCGCTTCGTGCCCGCCACGAAACGCCTGCAGCACGCCTGAGAGCCAACCCGAGCGGACGCGCGGGGGTGGTGGCAGGGCGTCGTTCGCTGGAGGTGGGAATCAGAGGGGGGCCGTCGCCATCGGCGGGCCGTCAGGCGTCGGCAGAAATAGTACTCTGACCCCAATTCTTATTCGCTTCAGGCTTTGGCATCGACGTACCTCGCCGCGTAGAAGTACAGCGGTCGTTCAACAACCCAGACGATCACGGTCGCGACGGCCACGGCGTTGCCCACGGAGTCCCCGGCCCACCGAAGCAGGAGCATCACGGCGACCACTTGCAGGATCGTCCGGAGCCCCAGCAGGGGCAGACTGATGAGATACCACCACAGGAGCTTTCGTAGCATCAGTTTGATCTCCAGTATGAGGGTTCGGAACAAATCGAAGTCGTCTGATGTGCCGCATCGGCGGGCGGCTCACAAAATTCTGAATATCCTCATTTTCTTTCTTAGGCAGGTGAAAAGTGGCGAACAATGACCTGGGGGATTTTTTGAAAATCGCGGTCCGATGTCAGGATCGGGAGCCCGTGCTGCATGGCGCCGGTCACGAGGCAGGCTTGCGAGCCGGCACCGAGAACGTGCCCTACATCGCGGCGCTGGGCCAGGCGGCGACTCTGGCCTTGCAAAACATGGACGATGCCGGGCCGCGAATACAAGCGTTGCGCGACCGGCTGCGGG
>JANOEZ010000203.1:0-1044 GCA_031413335.1 Nitrospirota bacterium | reverse complement strand
GGGTCGTACCACCGACAGCTGAAGAGTTTTAAAGTACGGCTTGACGGCTCAGAAAGAGAGATCGTAAACGATTCGTTTCACCATTTTTTTATCCTCAACAGCGATTTTTATGGCCAACAATTGAGCGAACATGTCATCAGGAAGCTCTATGAGAATTATCGAAATCTGCTTCTGCACAACGCAGCATTGGCTGTCGATCATATTCTCTTCCTTGGCGAGCCCAACGGGCCTGCGTTTCCTGTGCAAAATGGAAAGCCGCACGTTAATGTGTCTGCATTCTTGCAGATCACGCGGGGAGCCGTTGGAAAATTTCTAAGTCATGCTGAAACGATTGTACCCCGTAGCATGCAAGACAAGATCAATAGGCTCAAGAAATAAATGGGTCTCGACGCATTCCGGCAGATGTAGTGAAGAGGCTGGCCCCTCGACAGGCTCTGGGCAAGCAATGTTTCTAGGGCAGTCACTGTTGCAGTAGCCCACTGAACGTGGCGAAGCGTTAAAGGCGACAGGCTTGGAAGCGGCCTGTCGCCTTTCATTTTTTATTTATCAGGAGAGCTGTGTCTTTTGAGCGGCAGCCCGGCCTCCCTTCAACTGCGCGCGTCCAACGAGGGCCTTCCGAGGCCGCGCGTTGCGCGAGCACGAAGAGAGACCGGGCCGCCAGCTCGTTTCCTGAAATCTGCGCTGTGAACGTAGAAAAGACTTTTCCTAGGGCTTCTCGGTGGGGGGATGCTCTGGCGGCGCCTTGTGTTTGAGCGCGCGGCCCTTGTCGGGCGTCGGGTCGGTGATCAGCCCGTAGGTCTGCCGTCCTTCGTGGTTCTCCGGCCGATATTCCGTGATCGGCATGCCGTCCTCACGCACGAACAGGAGGCAGTGGCAGTATTTGTAGATCTGCATTTCGTCGCAGGCGCAGATCCATCGGCGCAGCTTCGCTTCCTCTTTTTTATCCTTATAGAAATTGCACGGGCAGAGCGGCTTGCCCAATTCATCCACGTTGGCAGCCAGACCCTTCACGACGGCTTCGGTCACGGCCTGGTTGGGATGCAT
>JANOEZ010000202.1:0-5977 GCA_031413335.1 Nitrospirota bacterium | reverse complement strand
CCGGCCTGCATTATTCATGATCACTTCTGCTACAATCGCACCCTCGCTGTTGCGACAAGCCTGGCCGCATTCAACCGGCGGCCAGGCGGGCGGCCTCGCCGGTCGCCCCCTCGACGTACTGTTTCAAGTACGCCTCGGGTTCTCGCAGCTCCGGGCGCCCGTCTCACGACGCGATCGTGCGATTTCGCGACGAACCGTCATGAACAATGCGGGCTGGGATCCGCGCACAAAGGAGTTTCCATGTGCCCTGTCAAACATGTTCTCGCCATTGCGTTTCCCTTTGCTTTGATCCTCGCCATCGGCCTTCTGGCGCCTGAATCGTCCTTCGCGGCGCCGGCTCCTTCGCCGCTGTCGGAATCCGTCGCCACCACGGAGTTCAATTGCAGTTTCGGCATGGGAAAAGGCGAGGTCGCGCAAAGCTGCCAGGTTCCGATTCCAACCGGCTGTGTCGTCGCCAATTTCCCAGGCTCGACCAGACCCTGGACGAGTATTTCCAAAGGCGGCAATACCCTGTGCACATTCGACGACAAGGCCACGGATTGGAAAACCAGGATCACCGGCACCTGCGGAAAGTGCAAGACGGGCCACTGTTCGGTTCAATTCATCGTGAAGTTTGATTGCTCACAGCGCAGATAGCAGGGCCGCAGTCTTAAAGTCATAAAGTCTTCAAGTCGAAAGTCTTCGGACTTGACGGACTTTGGACGTTTGCCATGTCTCTTTCAACACGCATCAAAGAAGAGGCCCACGCGCTGGGCTTCGACGCAGTCGGTATCAGCCGTGTCGATGACGACGGTTCGAAGTTCGACGTTCGATGTTCTGGGGAACGGTCTACTTCTGCCGGTGCATCTTCGGCGTCTGAAACCTCGAACCTCGAACCCCGAACCTCGTTGACCGGCTTGTTTTACACCCGTCTGTCGGAGTGGCTCCGCCGCGGCTACCAGGGCGCAATGGGCTGGATGGCCCGCGAACCGGCCCGGCGCGCCGATCCACAAGCCGTCCTGGCCGGCTGCCGATCTGTGATCTCTGTGGGCATGAACTATTACACCAACCACCGGGCTGACGAACGGTCCGGGAACGGACGCATTGCCCGCTACGCCTGGGGCGAGGATTATCACCATGTGCTGCAGGCCCGACTGGAGCAACTGGAAGGCCGAATCGAGGCGCTGGCGCCTGGCGCCGTGACCCGTTCCTACGTGGACACGGGCCCGGTGATGGAAAAGGCGTGGGCGCAGCAGACCGGTCTCGGTTGGATCGGCAAGCACTCCAATCTCGTCTCCACCCAATTCGGTTCCTGGCTGGTGTTGGGTGAAGTGCTCACGACGCTTGAATTGGAACCCGACGAACCCGCGACCGATCTCTGCGGCTCCTGCACGCTGTGCATCAAGGCCTGCCCGACCGGTGCGATCACGGAGCCCTATGTCGTGGACGCCCGGCGCTGCATCTCCTACCTGACCATCGAACTGCACAAGCCCGGCGATGAGATTCCGGCCGATCTGGCTCCCAAACTCGGAAACCGTATTTTTGGGTGCGACGATTGCCTGGATGTCTGTCCATTTAACGTCAACGCCACGCCGACCACTGAACCGGCCTTTCAGCCGGCGCCGCTGTCGCTCGCCCCCGATCTTGGGCAACTCGCCGACATGGATGAGCGCACGTTTGCGTCACTCTTCCGACAGAGCCCCCTCACACGCGCCAAGCACGCCGGATTTTTTCGCAACGTCCGGCTGGCGATCAAAAACACCGCCACGCAGATTCGCTAGTGCTGGAGCGGCGTTTGGCCCTCTTGCATTCATCCTTTAAAAGAGTATCATCTTAATCATTCGTTCATCCCGCTCATCGTACTCATTGGCTGGTCCAAGAGCAGTGGGCTCCAACAACAAGGAGGACACCATGGCACTATGGCCGTTCGGAGTACATGATCGGGAGCACCCCAGTCTGGGGACCGTCCTCGTCGTCGACGACGAGGACAGTATCCGCAAGATTTCCCGCCTTACGCTCACCAAAGCCGGCTACGAGGTGGTCGAAGCCGAAAACGGTGAAAAAGCGATCGAGGTCCTGAATACCGGCGAGAACCCGCTGACGGTGGATGTCATCCTGTGCGACATCCGGATGCCGAAGATCAACGGCGTCGAAGCCATTCAATACTTTCGGACCCAGTACCCCTCCGTACAAATCATCGTGCAAACCGGCTTTCCAGACTTGAACCTGGCCACGTCGCTCATGAAGCAGGGCATCGTGGATTACCTCGTCAAGCCGGTCGAGAAGGAAAAACTGCTCGCCGCCGTCTCCAAAGCGGCGGAGCAGCGCACCATCTGCAACACCTGACGAGCGCGGGACCGGTTCGCCCGGTCTCACCGACGCCACCCGCCGGCCGATCCTGGCCGGCGGAGTTGAGGTCGAGCATGAAGCCGACAGCTGCCGAGCAGTCGCTCCTCGTCGTCATCCTTGGCGCCGGGAAAGGCGGCTCCGCCCTGATCGAATTGCTGACCCGCTGTACAGGCATTCGGGTTCTCGGCGTGGCAGACAGCAACCCCGATGCCCCCGGCCTGCAACTGGCCCGCTATCACTACATCCCGACAACGTCGGATATCGCCTGGCTGGTCGCCCGGGACGAAGCGAATCTGATCATCGACGTGACCGGCGACCCGGCGATCCCTGCGCTGATCGCCCGGCACAAATCGCCCAAAACCGAAGTACTGGGGGGCACCGCCGCCAGGCTGATCTGGAGTCTGATCCAGGACGAGCATGAGATGTACGAGCATCTCGCGCATGCCGAGAAGCTCTCGACGCTCGGCATTTTCACCGCCGGCATCGCCCATGAGTTCAACAATCCGCTCCATGGCATCATGGGATTCGCGCAACATTTACAAGGCGAGACGGATCCCGCGATCATCAACGAATACAGCCGTGAAATTGTCGCGTTGACCAGGCGGCTCTCGGAAATGACCACGGGGTTGAATCTCTATGCCCGCACCGGCCAGATGCCCGAGATGGCGGACGTCCAGATCCCGCAAGTGCTCGACGAGGCCATCAAGATGGCGGCGTTTTCCACCATGCTTGATGAGGTGACCGTCGTCAAAAATTACGCGCCGGTTCCGGACATGCGGGCCAATCCAAGCGAACTCCACCAGGTATTCGTCAACCTGGTCATCAATGCGGTGCAGGCGATGAATGCCCGCGGCCGCCTGACTCTCTCGACCGGCATCGAGGGCGGGTATCTCGCTGTGACTATCCAGGATACGGGGCCGGGGATCGCGCCTCAGGATCTCGCCAGGGTGTTCGCCCCATTTTTTACGACCAAGGAGCGGGGCAGCGGCACGGGGTTGGGTCTGTATATTGTGCGGACCATCATCGGCAAGTACGGCGGGACCATCGAGCCGGTCAGCCAGCCCGGCAACGGGACGACCTTCCACATCCAATTCCCGCTCGCCGGCGCGGCCTGAACGGTCCGCTATTTCAGTTCGACGACCGTGACACCATCACCGCCTTCGGCACGTTCGCCGGCGCGGAAGGCCGCCACATAGGGCGAGCTTTTCAAATAGTCGCGGATGACCGCCTTCAGGCGCCCGGTCCCGTGACCGTGGATGATCCGCAGCAGCGGGGCGCCGGCGAGCGCGGCCCGGTCCAGCGCCGCCACGGTCGCATCCAACGCTTCATCGGCCATCCGGCCACGGAGATCCAGCACGGTCGCCGCCTCGGATTCCACGAGCGACACATGCGACGGCAGGCGGCGTGGCGTAGCGACGAGAGACCGCTCCGGCTCATGCGGCCCGGCCAGCCCGATCAGGCTTGATACGGCGACCGACATCTCCACATCGCCGACCCGAACCTTGACGCGCTTTTTCCCCTGTGGGGCCTCCAGTAACGTGCCGGCTTTCCCAAGACGGGCCAATTCCACGCGATCGCCGATTCGCAGGCGATCCATCGGCACCGTTGCGGCTGCATCCGTCAGGCGAGGCTGCTCCTGCGCTTCAATGTCAGCCAGCTTCTGCTTGGCCTCCCTGGCCTTGATCAGCGTTCGCTCGCGTTTGACCTCCTCCAGAATGTCCTGCACCTGAGCCCGCGCCCGTAACAATTCATCCGTCAATTTCTTCTTCGTCCCCTTCCGCTCCTCCCGCTCGGATGTTCGCAAGCGTTCTGCAATTGCAACCGCTTCCTTCGTCGCCCGCTCGGCTTCTTCGCGCAACTCCGCCGCGCGCGCGGTGTCGTCGCTCAACCGACGCTGTTTTTCCTGAAGTTCGCCCAACACCTGCTCCAGCGACCGGTCGGCCTTGTTCAGCAGTCCCATGGCATGGTCCAGAATCGCTTCGTCCATGCCCAGCCGGCCGGCGATCTCGATGGCCGAGGAGCCGCCGGGCAATCCCATGATGAGCCGATAGGTGGGTGAGAGGGTGCCGACGTCGAACTCGACGCTGGCGTTCTTGAATCCCGGCTGGCTCTGGGCCAGTACTTTCAACTGGTTGTAGTGGGTGGTCGCCACGACTTTCATGTTGAGCTCGGCCAGCCGAAGCAGGAGGGCCTCCGCCAGCGCCGCGCCTTCCGTCGGATCGGTCGAGGTCACCGGCTCATCCAGCAGGACCAACGCCCTCGCCTGCGATCGTCCCGGGGATGCCTGCTGCAACAACCGAATCATCTGCGTCATATGCGCCGAGAAGCTGGAGAGGTCCTGGGCGAGATCCTGGGCATCGCCGATGTCCGCGTAGATTTCAGGAAACACCGCCATCTCCGAATCCTCCGCGCAGGGCAGCGGCAGGCCTGCCCGGACCATCAAGGCGAAGAGGCCGACGATCTTCAACGTCACCGTCTTGCCACCCGTATTGGGGCCTGAAATAACCAGGACGCGGACCGCCTCATCCAGAAGGACGTCGTTGGCCACCACCCGTTCACGTCCCAGCACCAGCAACGGATGACGGGCCTGCCGCAACATCACGCGGCCGCGGCCGTTCAGCGCGACCGGCTGCCCGCGCACGAGACGACCGAACGCAGCCTTGGCAGCGATGCCATCCAGCCTTGCCAGCGCGGCAAGACCGTCCAGCAACACCGAGGCATGGCTCGCGACCATCGTCGATAATTCCTGGAGAATCCTTCGAACCTCCCGCTGTACCTCCAGGTCGGCGACCTTGATCGAATTGTTCAATTCCACCAGCTCGCGCGGTTCCAAAAAGACCGTTGCGCCGCTGGCTGAGACATCGTGCACGATGCCGGGAATCTTCCCCCGCATCCCGTCCTTGATCGGCACCACATAACGGCCTTCGCGTTGGGCGAAATAACGCTCCTGGAGCACCTCGGCATAACGCTTGGAGGCCAGAATGGTGTCCAGCCGGTGGCGCATCTGCCGTTTCAGGCTGGCCGCATGGTGCGTGAGACGGCGCAGTTCAGGCGTGGCGGACTCGCGGATGTTGCCCTCCGCATCCACCGCCCGGTCAATGGAGGCTTTGAGCTGATGGAGATCGAAGAACGACTCGAGAGACAGGGCGACGGCGGATAGTGCGGGAGCTGCCTTGCGGTGCCGTCCCAGGTACCGGATGATGTCCGCGCCAACCCCAAGCCCGATCGAGACATCGCGCAACTCATGCGTCTCGAGCGGCGCGCCTTTGGCGGCGCGATCGATCGCCTCACGGACATCCGGAAACGACAGCGCCGGAAACGGATCGCCGCCCTCCCGCAAAGCCATCATCTCGGCGGTTTCCTGCAGCCGGGTTTGCGCGGATTCAAGATCGGCTTCAAGCGGAAGCGCGCGGCAGAATTCCACGCCCATCGGCGAACGGGCCTGACCGGCCAGAACCTCCAGCACGCGGTTCCATTCGACCCAGCGGTAGGCGATCTCCGGGACCGCGGCGCCCGGCGCGCCGCCTTTTTCCACAAATGCGCCGACGATCGGGCCGGTCATGAGCGGCAGGATGGTGAGTCCCGCGACCTGGGCGATGTTCACGGTGGTGACGCCGCGCCCGAGCAGGTGGTCGGGGAAGAGGCTGCG
>JANOEZ010000201.1:0-1874 GCA_031413335.1 Nitrospirota bacterium | reverse complement strand
CCACCGCCCAGGGCTACGATGATATCCCCTTCGGTTGGCACAGTACGGGGCGCAGAAAGCCAGTGTCCCACATTGAGCACAATCAAAATGGTGAGGAGCAGAGTTAATGCACCCACCATACCCACTGCTTTCAATCGATTCATGGCTTCTCTAAAGCAGAGGAAATTGCCGTTGGGCATTCTCGAGTGCTTGCACATCGTCTCGAACGGCAGTTTCGGTTGTACCGGAGTTTCCGAGCAGCATCGGATGGACGACATATTGAATTGCAAGATACATGAGCAACAACTGCACAGTGAATCCGAGGTAGGTCGGCACAAACCAATCGTCGATGCGCAAACCCATTATGATGCCGGCCATCGACATCGGTAGGAACATAAAGATGCGAGCCTCCAGTATGCGAAGGGAAAAATGAGAGAGTACGGCAAAAAGCACACCCATCACGACGCCCACGACCCCCACTCCCAACCATCCGCCATTCCAGTATCCTTCGCCTAACGCACCAAGTCCGGTAGAAGAGATCATGTATCGGTCTCCCGTGATCTGGTACGTGAATTCAAGACCTGGTGTCATGATCGGCTTATCCGGGTCAATAAAGCGTGGGACCAAGGTATAGGGAGCCAGGGCAAACGTGGTGCCTGGGTGACCCCGATCGTATTGGCGCATGGCAAAGAGTTCTACGTTGG
Source organism: Nitrospirota bacterium (assembly GCA_031413335.1). Lineage (GTDB taxonomy): Bacteria > Nitrospirota > Nitrospiria > Nitrospirales > Nitrospiraceae > 2-02-FULL-62-14. The sequence continues at coordinate 1,191 of JANOEZ010000201.1, read as the reverse complement.
AGTAGGCCAACCTGGTCCACCAGAGTTGCGCCTTGGGAAATTGGACATCTTGAACGGTTCCCCCTTTCGCTTTGAACTGCCCGACGAGATCTAGGGCCTGCGACAGATCTGTCGCTGCGGCCCGACCAACCGCCACCCGTGCAAAAGTCACAAATGGATTCAGGATAAGTACATAGGCTGCAGCAATCATGATCCCAGTGAGCACCAGTTTCTTGAGTCCTGGTTTGACCAACTGTGCCGCCAACACGAGGAATAGCGCTGTCTTGATCATTTCAAGCTTGCTCAAGCTGACCACGTCGACGAGAAACTCGGAAATGATCAGCGCAAAGAATGCTGGTCGATAGATCCCCCCGCGTTTCTTGTAGAGCCAGTAGAGCGGAATGATGGCCAGGCCACTTAGCGTACCCAGGTGCTGGACACTGCCCGGGAGCACCCACTTCAGAAACCCCAAGTTATAGGGAAGTTCGAGAAAGTATTTGATCGGGATCCCGATGCAAAGAAAGAGCAACATGGCAGACCTTGCCTCGCTGGCGCTTCGTTGCTCCTGAGCCAGGCTTTCAGCATCCGACAGGGCGGGACGTCTTTGTTGATTGAACAGTCTTGCAGCCAGAGCGTAGGCGCCCACGATGACCATCACGCCGACCGTATGGAGGAAGTTCGTTCGCGCCAAACCTGCCTGGTTCACAAAGTATATCTGATTGACTCTCTGCACCGTATCTGCGTTGCCGAGAAGGTGAACCAGTTGCCCCAAACCGTAATAAATGGTGCAAGCCAGGAGAAACCAGACCAGAGGGTTCCAGATGGCCAGTGGGGATTGCCGCACCATCCGCCATCCGAGCAGGAGACTCGATATGCCGAGCAGTATTGGAACGAGCAGGTTTGGCAGATCGAGATCGTTTTTGGAGAGCGCGTCTACCCAGAAGGCCTGAAGCATGGTGAGAAGCAGGCAGAACCCCACGTAGGCTGCGATAGAGCCAAAGGGTAATCCTGAATCCGGCAGAGTCTTTGTAGACGTGAGCATGATTAATCCGACCGTTGGAGAGTATCGATGATTTTTTGCAGCAGGTTGGCACTGGAATATCCGCTCCGCTCACATCGCGCCCGGCCGGCTGCAGCAATTCGTTCCCGCGTCTCGTTATTCGTTAGGTAAAAGCGGGTCTTGTCCAACATTTCGTCATCGGAGGAAAAAAA
>JANOEZ010000200.1:0-5992 GCA_031413335.1 Nitrospirota bacterium | reverse complement strand
TCACGCGTGATGCCGTCAAGAATCCCGCAGGCCACCGACGGGGTGCAGAGCGTGCCGTGCTGGACGAAGAAGATGTTGCTGGTGGTGCATTCTGTCAGGCGGCCTTCGGCGTTGAGCATGATGCCGTCGAAGGCGCCGGCTTTGGTCGCTTCCTGCTTCGCCAGAATGTTGTTCAAAAAATTGAGCGACTTGATCTGCGGCGACAGGGCCGTGGCCAGGTTGCGGTGCACGGTGGTGGTGATCAGGCTGACGCCCTGTGTGAACAGATGGGGTGGATAGGCTTGAAACGGCTTGGCGATAATCACGACGGTCGGCTTGGGGCAGAGGCTGGGGTCGAGGCCGATCTCGCCCGTGCCGCGCGAGACGGTGATGCGGAGATAGGCGTCGTGCAGCTGGTTGCGCGTGATCGCGTCGCTCAGCAGACTGGGCCAGTCTTTTTCGGGGATGGGGATCTCCAGCCCGATCAGGCGCGCCGAACGCTGCAGTCTGGCCAGGTGCTGCGTGAGCATGAAGATGCGGCCGCCGTAGGCCCGCAGCGTCTCGTAGATCCCATCGCCGTAGAGGAAGCCGTGGTCGAAGACGGAGATCAGCGCCTCTTCGCGTGTTACGAACCGGTCGTTGAGAAAAATCCACATTACGACTCTCCCAGCGCCTTGAAGAAGGCCTCGGCTTTGTAGAGCGTCTCTTCATATTCCTTGGCTGGATCGGAATCCGCGACGATGCCGGCGCCGACCTGTAAATATCCGCGCCCGCCGACCAACAGCATGGTGCGGATGATGATGTTGAGATCGAGATCGCCGCTCCAGCTGAGATAGCCCATCGCGCCGGTATAGGGCCCGCGCCGGACCGGTTCCAATCCCTCCAGAATTTCCATGCAGCGGATCTTCGGCACGCCGGTGATGGTGCCGCCGGGGAAGACGGCCTTGATCAGGTCGAACCCATCCAGGCCGTCGCGCAGTTCGCCGATGACGTTGGAGACGATGTGGGAGACGTGGGAGTAGCGCTCGACGATCATGAGTTCGTCCGCGCGCACCGTCCCATACTTGCACACGCGGCCCAGGTCGTTCCGTTCCAGGTCCACCAGCATCAGATGTTCGGCCCGCTCTTTGGGGTTGGTGATCAGGTCTTCCGCGAGGCGGCGGTCTTCGGCGGGGGTATGGCCGCGCGGGCGCGTGCCGGCGATCGGGCGCGTATCCACCCGGCGGCCGTCCAGCCGCACCAGCCGTTCGGGCGACGAACTCACCAGCGTCATGCTCTCGAAGGCCAGGAGGCCGCCAAAGGGCGAGGGGTTCACCTCGCGCACGCGGCTGTAGAGCGCCGCGCCGGCATGTTCACGGAAATGCTCCATCGGCCAGCCCGGGTCGCGGTCGATCGTCAGGCGATGCGAGAGGTTGGCCTGGTAGATGTCGCCGGAGCGGATGAAGTCCTGGCACTGTTTGGCGCGCTGGACATAATCGGAGCGCGACTGATCGGGCTTCACGGTCAGGTGGCCGATGCGGAGATCGCTGTCGTCTTTCTTGCGCCGCGCCAGCAGCTTCGCGTGCAGCTCGGACAGGCGGTCGCATCCTTCGCTATAGAGCTTCTCGCGGGGCTGGCCCAGGGCCTGGTCGAGCGGGGGCGCGTAGATCAGGTGCAGCGTCCGCAGCTTGTGATCCACGGCGGCGAAGAGATCCACGAAGGCGAAGATCAGATCGGGCAGACGCAGATCGTCTGTCGTGAGATTGGGCAGCTTCTCGAATTGCCGGATCAGATCGTAGCTGAAAAATCCGACGGCGCCGCCGACGAACGGCGGGGCGTCATCCGGTCGGGCAATCCGCGAGGCCCGGATCAGTTCGGTGAGAGCCTTGAAGGGGTCGCCCTTATGGACGGTGGACCCGTCGCGGGTGCGGAGTTCGTAGCGCATGCCCTTGCCGGACAGTTCCAGATAGGGATCGCTGCCGAAGAACGACCAGCGCGCCACTCCGCTGCTGCCTTTGCCGCTTTCGAGCAGGAACGAGGGGCGTCCTGGCGAGGCGATGCGGCGGTACAGCTCGAAGACGTCGGTCTCGGGCTGGGGCACCGAGAGCATCAACGGCTGCGGCTGCGCCGTCATGAGGAAGCGTGCCCGCGAGGGACGGACCATTTTCAGCATGGGATAGTTTTACCACAAGACCGGCGTTTTTGCCTTTCCCGGAAGGGAAGCGTAGGATTTGCTCGAGTAAACACGGAGCGACGAGCAGAGCACCATGAATGACGGAGCCCAAAACCCCGTGCCTGGTCCGGTCGGCTCTTTCGGACGCTGGGCCTCATGGCTTGATATGGCCGGCAAGGCGGCCATGCTGCTCGGTTTTGTGGCGACGTTCGCTCTCAACGACAAGGGCGGACTGCTGGTATTCGGCCTCGTGCTCTTTTTTCTGTTGAAGGCGGTGAGCGTCTGGCTTTTGACGCGATCCTATCCGATGGAAAGCCGCGAGCGCCGCCGGGCGCTGGTCGAGGCCTGGGTCTGGACCATCATTCTGGTCGGACTCGTCGGCGGTCCCGTTCTTCTCATGTCCTTTTTATAGAGAGGCGCCACGCCTCCGGCGGCTCCCCGCAGATCGTTCCGGGTTTCTTGCTTTTCGTACGTGCCGGGCCTAGGATTTGCGCATCGGCTCTTTTCGGCACGAAAGGTCGCATGGGCAGTTGTTCACGTCTCATCCTGTTTCTGGCCGTACTGCTGGTATTGTCCCCCGGCTGGATCGTGTCGTACGCTTTCGCTTCCGTCAAGGAATTCAAACAGCCCAACGCCTATGCCGTGGTCATCGGCATCAGCCAGTACAGCGAGGAAGTCATTCCCAGGGTGCCCTATGCCGTCAAAGACGCCCAGGCGATCACCGCGTTGCTGGAAGCCCGATCCGGCATTCCCAAGACCCACATCAAGCTGCTCACGGATTCCAAGGCGACGCTGAGCGGCCTGCGGAACCATCTGGGCGAGTGGTTGCGCATGCGCGTCAAGGCGGACTCCACGGTCTACGTCTACTTTGCCGGGCACGGCACGCCGAATTTGCAGACCCAATCAGGGTCCATCGTGCCCTGGGACGGCCATCCTGATTTTCCGGCCGGGCTGTACACACTCAAGGAACTCGAAGACACGCTCAGCGCGCTTCCCACCAAAGACGTCATCGTCTTTTTGGATTCGTGCTTTTCAGGCGGAGCCGGACGGTCCGTACTGCCGAAGGGCGCGCGTCCCATGGGATTGCAGTATCCCGTGTTGAGCGCGGGGCAGGTGATGGTCCTGGCCGCGGCGACGGGGACCCAGATCAGCTCCGATTACGACAAGGCCGAGCACGGTCTGTTCACCCATTATCTGCTGGCCGGGCTGCGGGGCGAGGCCGATGCGGATAAGGATCAGATCGTCACGCTGCGCGAACTGGTGCCCTACGTGAAGGAACGCGTGGCCCATACGGCAGTGGAGGAGCTCAACCGCGAGCAGACGCCGACGCTGCTGCCGGGAGAAGATGCGTTGAAAGCCCGGAGCGGGCTTCCGCTGGCTCACGTCGCTCCCGCCGATGAGCCGCGCCCGGCGCCGGTCTCGCCACAGGGGATCGAAGTGGCTAGGGCGCCGGCCTACCAGCCGCCGCCGGCCAACCTGCCGAAAGAGATGACGGGGAAGGACGGCGCGCCGATGGCGCTGGTCCCGGCAGGCGAGTTTCTGATGGGGAGCAGCGCCGAGGGGCCCGAGCATCCGGTGTTTGTGGACGCTTTTGCCATCGATAAATACGAGGTCGCGATTGTGCGGTACGGCAAGTTTCTCGAGGCGACGAAGCGGAACGAACCGTTCTATTGGGGTGAAGTGCAGCCCGCCAGAGACGGGGACCGGCCGGTCATCGGAGTGGATTGGTTCGATTCAGACGCCTATTGCCGTTGGGCCGGGAAGCGGCTGCCCACGGAAGCGGAGTGGGAAAAAGCGGCGCGCGGGTGGGATAAGCGAAAATATCCCTGGGGGAGCGAGGAGCCGAACAGTCTGTTCGCGAACTTCAATGGAGACGGCAAGCGGTCCTGGCAGGGCGTCAACACGCTCTCGCCGATCGGCAGTTTCGAAGCCGGCAAGAGTCCCTACGGACTTTACGACATGGCCGGCAACGTCTGGGAATGGGTCGCCGACTGGTACGATGTGAATTATTATCGGACCGGCGCCAACCGCAATCCCAAGGGACCCGAGAAGGGGACGATGAAGGTGATCCGTGGCGGAGCCTGGTTGACGTCGGCCGACAACATCCGCACGACCAGACGGAACAACGATCCGCCCATGAACCGGTTTCTGTACGTCGGGTTCCGTTGCGCGCAGGACGCGCCCCAGTAGGCGGTGTGCGTCAGGACCGTGAGCCCTTGATGGTGCGCGGGTTGGGCAGCGGATGGCACGGCGTGTCCGGGGAGAGTTCTTCCACCATTTTCTGCACGATGCCCGCGTCGCCGTGGGGATCCAGCCAGTCCCATTCACCGTTGGCGTTGACCTCCAGAAAGTAATACGTCGATCCGGCCAGCAGGAAATCCAGCCGTCCATAATGCAGGGACATATCGCGCATGAAGCTCGCGATGCTCGTTGCGAGCCGGGGAGGCAGGATGTGCGGTGTCCAGCTCGTTGGCGCGAGAAGATCGGCCCTCCGCCAGTCGATGACGTCCGGTGGAAATCCCGACCGGTCCAGCTCGAAGGCGAACAGCGCGTCGCGCACCACCACCACCGTGACATCGCGCTCGGCCTCCACGTAGTCCTGGATCATCCAGGGCGTGGCGGGAGTCAATTGATCTTCGCGGACCCGGCTTGCATAGAGCACGGATTTCTCCTGGACCGGCTGGGCCGACAGACTTTTCACGACGGACAGCCGACCCTTCGCCAGGTGCGTGGCCGATCCCGAGACAAACTTCCAGGCCGGCACGTCAAAATAGGTTCCCGCGACCCGGGCCTGGAGGCACTTGCCGGCCAGAAGGTGCGAAGCCGGATCGATCAGGACCGCCCGCCCTTCGTAATACATCCGGTTCCAGACTTCCCTCATGGCGTAGGCCAGCTCATCATCCTCATACTGCTGTTCACGTGGAATCGCGCGGTCGGGAAAGAGCTGCTGATTGGTGCGGGGTTTCCGCCACAGAAATTTGACGATCTGAGAGGAGTGGACCCGGCCGCCGGCCGGGTTGGTGATCGTGAACAGTTCCGGCTCAATCCGAACGATGTACTCGCGCCAGAGGTCAAGATTGAACCGGAAGACGTCCCCGCTGGTCAGTGCGCCGATGATCGCGTCTGCGAATCGGTCATAGGAGTTGGTGTAGAGGAACGTGATCGGGGGGGGCTGAGACATGCGAGGCGTTTCATCGGTCATTAGACAGGGGGCTATGAGAAACGGGAGCTGGGCGAAACCGCCCAACTCCCGTTTCTTGCAAACACGTCACTGCCTCGACGTCATGCCATCAATGTTCGTCGTCGGTCTTGACGGGGAAGGGCCCCTGCTGCGGATCGGCGGATGTCCGCGTCTGATGCTGATGGTCATAGACCGTCCCGATCAGATCCTCGAGGGTCGGCTTTCTCTCGCACAACATGGACAGGGTGATCATGCTGACCTCCTCCCATTATAGGGTTCACTGCGCCGGCGTCGTCTCGCAGTGTCAATTCTTGCTCGTTCGGCCGATTAAGTCAAGCATGGGAGCCGCGACCGGACTGGGTGGGACCGGAGCGCCGGCTTGCGCGCGCCGGATCGGCTTGAAAACAACGGCAGGAGTGTTATACTGTCGCGCCAGTAGGGACGAAACCATCCACCCGTTTGCGTGACAAGGAGGTGCGGTATGCTGACTCCATCCGGTTTGGCTCAACAGAAGCTCACCCTCGACGATCTGGCGGTCAGTGCCTACGACCACGAGCGGCAGGTTCGCGAGGCGCTCGATCCCAAGACGCCGTTTCCCGTTTCCGATACGATGTTTGACGGCGAGAAGTCCTAGTCTGTTCGGCTGGGCGGCGCTCGATCCGTCGAGCGCCGCTGCGGCG
>JANOEZ010000199.1:0-8710 GCA_031413335.1 Nitrospirota bacterium | reverse complement strand
CCGTGCCCCGGCGTCTATTGGAGTCCCGCAGGAGCTCCATGACCTGCAAGCTCGTCTCGGTGTCCAGATTCCCGGTGGGCTCGTCCGCCAGCACCAGCATCGGATCCGCCACCAGGGCCCGGGCTACCGCCACGCGTTGCTGCTGACCGCCGGACAGATCGGTGACGCGGTAGCGCGCTCGCTCGGAGAGTCCGACCTCGTCCAGGAGTGCCGCCGCCTTCTCCCGCATCCAAGCCGCCGGACGTCCATGCTGGGCCAGCAGCGGCATCATGACGTTCTCGAGCGCGGTGAACGCAGGCAGCAGATGGTGGAATTGGAAGACGAAGCCGATCCGTTTATTGCGAAATTCCGCCTGCGCATCCTCGGATAACGCAAAGACATCCTGTCCATCGAACAGCACGCTGCCGCTGGACGGGCGGTCCAGCGTGCCGAGCATGTGCAATAGCGTGCTTTTGCCCGCGCCGGATGCGCCGACAATGGCGATCATTTCCCCGCGGGCGATGTCCAGATTGATGCCTCTCAGGACGTTCAGCGTATAGCCGTTCATCTGGAAGGATTTGTTGAGACCGAGGACCTTGATCATATGCGCTACTCGTACCGAAGTGCTGCCGCCGGATCGAGCTTGGCTGCCTGGAGCGACGGATAGACCGTGGCGGCGAAGCTGATGAGAACGGCGGAGCAGGACACCAGCAGGACGTCGAGCGCCTGGATGTGTACCGGAATGTGGGCGATGTAGTAGACCGTCTGGTCGAAGGTCCAGTACTTCTCGATCAGATAGAGGAACGCGTAGCCCAGCGGGATGCCGATGGCCGTGCCGGCGAATCCAATAATCAACCCGTTCAGCATGAAGATGCGCATGATGGCGCGCCGCGTGGCACCCATGGCCTTGAGAATCGCAATTTCACGCTGCTTTTCCGTGACGATCATCGTCAAGGTGCTGATGATGTTGAAGGAGGCGACGGTGATGATGAGCACCAGCAGCAAAAACATCATGGTCTTTTCGAGCTTCAGGGCAGACAAGAGATTTCGGTTGAGCTGCATCCAGTCGCGCGCCCAGTAGGGAAATCCAAGCGTCTGCTCGACGGCGCGCGCGATGTCGTCGGCCTGGAAGATGTCGTCCACCTTGACCTCGATGCCCGTGGCGGCGGCGCCCATGTTGAAAAACTTCTGCGCCTCCGTGAGCGACAGGTAGGCGAGCGATGAGTCGTATTCGTACATGCCGGATTGGAAAATGGCCACGACTCGGACGGTCCGGATCTTCGGGGTCATCATCACGGCGTTGAGCGAGCCGGCCGATCCCACCGGCGAGACGATGTTCAGGGTGTCGCCCACCGTGACGCCCAGCCGCAGCGCCAGCTCCTTGCCGAGCACGATCCCCACTGGATTCGAGGGAGTGGGGATGGTCCCCGGTGCAGCCGGACGCGGTTCCTTGGATGGCGCGACAGACGCCGGTTCCGATTCGAGGTCGTCCAGGCGCCCGGAGGAGATATTTTTCCCCAGCTCGGTCACGCGGACTTCACGCTTCGGGTCTATCCCACGCACGACGACGCCCTGCACCGCAGAGCGGGACGTCAGCATGACCTGGCGATAAATGAACGGAGTGGCGGCCACGACGTGCGGGGTCTGTTCGACTTTGGAGGCCAGCGCGTCATAGTCCGCAATGCTGTCGCGGGTTCGGTCCTGGACGACGATATGCGAGGTGGTTCCGAGAATTTTTGCCTGCAAGTCCTCTTTAAATCCGGTCATGATGCCCAGGGTGCCGATCAGCGCGGCGACGCCGAGCGTGATGCCGGTGATGGAGACGACCGTATTGAGTGAAATCGTCCGGTTGCGGCGCTTGGCGCGCAGATACCGCAGACCGATGAAGAGTTCGTAGGAGTTGGGCACGATCATTTCTCCGGTCGTAGTTGCGGGAAGAGAATCACGTCCCGAATAGACGCCTGGTTGGTAAAGAGCATCACGAGCCGGTCGATGCCGATGCCTTCGCCGGCGGTGGGCGGCATGCCGTACTCCAGCGCGCGAAGAAAATCCTCATCGAGATGATGCGCTTCGACGTCGCCGGCCTCGCGCCTGGCGACCTGTGCCTCGAAGCGTTGGCGCTGATCCAGGGGGTCGTTCAACTCCGAGAAGGCGTTGGCAATCTCACGGCCTGCGATATACAACTCGAAGCGATCGGTCAGGGACGGGTCTGAATCCTTGCGGCGGGCCAGAGGAGAAATTTCGATCGGATAATCGGTAATGAAGGTCGGTTGAACCAGTTTCGGCTCCACTGTTTCTTCGAATATTTCGTTCAGGATGTCCACCAGGGCCGCGTCTTTCTGCACCTCGATCCCCAGCTTTTTCGTAGCGGCCAGCGCGGCAGTCCTGTCGGTCAGGACGGTCTTGTCCAATTGATTCACTTCGAGCAGGGCCTGACGCCAGGACCAGCGCCGCCATGGCGGAGCCAGGTTGATGGATTGGCCCTGATACTCCAGGGTCGTGGTGCCGAGCACGTCCTTGGCCAGACGGCCGAACAGCTCTTCCGTCAACGCGATCAGGTCCGTGTAGTCCGCGTAGGCGACGTAGAATTCCAGCATCGTAAATTCTGGATTGTGGATCGTCGAGATGCCTTCGTTGCGGAAATTCCGGTTGATCTCGAAGACCCGCGGAAAGCCGCCGACGATCAATCGTTTGAGATACAGCTCCGGCGCGACGCGCAGGTAGAGGTCCGTTGCCAGCGCGTTGTGATGGGTGACGAAGGGGCGGGCGGTGGCGCCGCCGGGAATCGGCTGCATCATCGGCGTTTCGACTTCCAGGAAGCCTTTGTCGATCAGGAAGGCGCGGATGCCGGCAATGATGCGGCTGCGCGTCGCGAAGATGCCGTGCACCGAGGGATTGGCAATCAGGTCCACGTAGCGCTGGCGGTAGCGGGTTTCGACATCGGTCAGGCCGTGCCATTTCTCCGGCAGGGGTCGGAGGGCCTTGCTGAGGAACGTTAATTGTTTCACGTCGACCGTAAACTCGTCGGTCTTGGTGCGAAATAGAACGCCGCTCACGCCGATCCAGTCACCGAGGTCCAGTTCTTCGCAGATCTTGTAGGCCTGCTCACCCAGGTTGTCCTTTTTAAGATAGACCTGCAGCCGGTCCGCGCCGTCCTGGAGCACGGCAAAGGCGGCCTTGCCGAACCGCCGCAGGCCGACAATCCGGCCGGCCAGCGTGCAGGCGATCTGTTCCTGCTCGAGCGTGGGCTTGGGTTTGTCGCCGTGGCGGCGCGTGAGATCCCCGGCCCGGTCTTTGAATTCGAAGCGGGCGCCGTAGGGGGCCACGCCCATCCCTTTGAGGGTCTCCAGCTTCTTGAGCCGCTGCTGGTGTTGGTCGTTGTCTTCCATCGTTCTTCGCCTGGCGATCGGATTGTTACAGAATGAAAACTATTCCTCTTCCTCAGGGCTGACGGCGAATGTCTGTGCGTGTCCATGGCCGGTCAGCTTCTTTTTGAGATAGGCTTCAATGAACGGGTCGATGCCGCCATCCATCACGGCATCCACCTGGCCGACTTCGACGCCGGTCCGCAGGTCTTTCACCAATTGATATGGCTGGAAGACGTAGGAGCGGATCTGGCTGCCCCAGCTGATGCCTTTTTTCTCACCGACGATGGCGTTGAACTTTTCCTGCTTTTTCTGCTCTTCCAATTCGAACAGTTTGGCCTTGAGAATTTTCATGGCGCCCATGCGGTTCTGCAACTGCGAGCGTTCGTTCTGACACTGGGCGACAGTGTTCGTCGGAATGTGCGTGATACGGATGGCGGTTTCCACCTTGTTGACATTCTGCCCGCCGGCGCCGCCGGACCGGAAGGTGTCGATCCGGAGGTCCTTCTCGTCAATCGCCAGATCCACGTCGTCATCGAGCTCCGGATAGACGAACACGGAGGCAAAGGAGGTATGCCGCCGCTTGTTGGCATCGAACGGTGAAATGCGGACCAGCCGGTGTACGCCGGCCTCGGCCTTGATATAGCCGTAGGCATAGGGTCCGGTGATGGAGAGCGTTGCGCTCTTGATGCCGGCGCCTTCGCCCGCCTGCAGATCCAGCGCGGCGACCTTGTAGCCCTTGCGCTCGGCCCAGCGGATGTACATGCGCATCAGCATCTGGGCCCAGTCCTGCGATTCGGTCCCGCCCGCGCCCGGATGAATGGCCACGAGGGCGTTGCTGATGTCGTGCTCTCCCGAGAGAAGCAGTTCGATACGCAACTGCCCGACGGATTGTTCGAATTGTTTGAGCGAGGCCTCGAGCTCGCGGGACAGCTCGGCGTCTGCGCTTTCATCCGCCAGTTGCAGCAGGGCCGTCAGATCGCCGTTCTGGCGTTCGATGTCCGCCCAGCGGCGCAGCTCGCGCTCAATCGACGACTTTTTGCGGTTCACGCGGGCGGCGTTCTGAGTGTGATTCCAGAAATCAGGCTGTGCGGTCTGTCGATCCAACTCTTGGAGTTCCGACGTCAGGCGGGAGAAGTCAAAGATGCCCCCGGAGCTCGCGGACCTGTTCAGCGATCGCTTTGACACGGATGCGTAACTCATCGAGCATGGGGTCTCCTCCAGCCGGCTGCAATCCCTAACAGCGCGGTGATTATAGCACACGCATACGCAAATACATCACCGTACCGGGTATAAAAGGTCAGCGTCTGCCGCAGCGGGAGTCGCCCGGTGACCGCCTGTTCGGTGAAGATGGGCGTGGCGTGGAGGATGCGCCCGGACGGATCGATCAAGCCGGAGATGCCAGTATTGGCCGAACGGGCGAAGGCGACCCGGTTCTCGACGGACCGGAAGACCACCATCGCAAAGTGCTGGTAGGGGGCGGAGGAGGCGCCGAACCAGGCGTCGTTGGTGATCGTCGCCATCACGGTGGCGCCCTGCGCGACGAACTCGCGGACCAGATTGGGGAAAATCACTTCATAGCAGATCACCACGCTGATGTTTGCTTGCGGCGTGCCCGGACGGACAGCCGGGGTGAAGACGGTCGCGGTTGTGCCGGACTCAAAATCACCGATGCCTTCCACCAGCTTGTCCAGGAAAAACAGGACGGAAGAATGAAGCGGAATGTATTCGCCGAAGGGCACGAGGTGGCGCTTGTCGTACCGACCGGCGATCTGCCCGTCCGGCGAGAGGAGATAGGCGCTGTTCAGGAGATAGGGCCGGCCGTTGGGATAGCGCCGCAACGCCGGACTGCCGAAGAGCAGCGGCACGCCGCTCCGATGCGCGAGCACCGCGACTTCCACCCGGTAGAGAGATTCTTCTTCAAAGAAAAATGGTGTGGCGGCTTCCGGCCAGACGATCAGATCCACATTTTTTGCCGCCTGGATGGTCAGGGTCGCGTAGCGGTCGAGGGTTTCGCGCCGGTAGGCCTGATCCCATTTGTGTGCCTGGTCGATATTCGGCTGGACAAGTCCGACGGCCAGCGACGGCGCATCCGAACGGGGCGCGTTGTTCAGAGCGATCTGCCCGTACGTCAGCGATATGAACAGGGCGCATGCGGCTGCTGCCGGTGCGTGCCAGGAAAATTTCAGGAGCGGTTGTTGGTGGAAACGTCGCCAGCCCCAGAGCATGAAGTCGGCAAGCGCAATATTGACCAGCACGATCAGGAACGACACGCCGTACACGCTCGTCATGTCCGCAATCTGAATGATCGGCAGCCACTGATATTGAGAATAGCCCAGCAGCATCCACGGAAGTCCCGACAGGAAGTGTGCGCGGATCAGTTCAAGCGCGACCCACAAGCAGGGGGCGCCCAGGGGGGCGGCGGAAGGCCATCGTTTTATCAGCCAGGCGAACGCCGCTGCGTACAGGCCGACGTAGAGTCCCAAATAGGCGGCCAGCAGCCACATGACCGGGTAGCTGGCGATAAGCGGCATCTTGCCGTACTGGTGCATGGCAGTCACGACCCAGGACATGATGCCGGTGAAGGCCAGGAAGCCGGCCAGCCAGCCGAGCCACAGGGCGCGGCGCGGGGTCATCGTGCCGAATGGGCCGTCGAGGGCCAGGTGCAACGGCATGAGCGCGATCCAGGCCAGCCAGCCGAAATGATAATCGGGAAAGCAGAGAGGCAGGAGGAGTCCGGTCAGGCCGGCCAATCCGAACGGGCCGAACTGGCGTGAGGAGGCGGTCGTCATCGCGTGTCACCATATAGAAATGAGGAAACGGTTGCAAGACAGATGGCGGCACGTTGCATGAGCCGATGTTCTAGAAGTTTTTTCTGCGGAACAAATCCGTGCCCAGCGATTGGATGCGGTCGAGGAACAGCATCCCGCTCAGATGGTCCAGTTCGTGCTGGAACGCCAGCGCTTCGAATCCCGACGCGGTCAGCGTCACCGGCGCGCCGTCCGGCGACCATCCCTCCACGACGGTCTGCTCGTAGCGCAGCACGTTGCCGGTATAGCCCGGGACGCTGAGGCAGCCTTCCCGGATGATCCGTTCCCGTTCCTGGTGCCGGATGCGGGGATTGAGGAGCACCATCAGCCCGTGCCCGGTTTCGCCTTTCTTCCGCGAGACGTCCACGACGATGATTTGGACCAGGCAGCCGATCTGCGGCGCGGCCAATGCCACACCGGGCGAAGCCCTCAGGGTGTCCAGCATGTCCTGGATAATGGTTTCGATGGCGGGATCGCCGGGCGAGACAGGCGCCGCAGGCGCTTTGAGAATGGGATCGGGATAGAGAAGAATCGGACGGACAGCCACGGGGCGAGCCTGGCTAGAGATTCACGCTATCGATTTTTCGGAACGTCAGATCGACACCGAGAGTCGGCTTAAGGCGATCGAGGGCCTGCTGGAGTGGATCAGGCGACGCGCCGTCGGGGAGCTTGATTTCAAGGACCATCACATAGACCGGCTTGTCTGCCGCGCCGATGACGCGCGTGTTCATCACCGCGATGTTGCCCTGGTGATCTGACACCGTGCGCGCGACTTTGGCGACGATGCCTGGATGGTCCGCACCGTAAACCGAGAGCATGTAGGTCGGTGTGGCGTCGTCGGGCGTGCGCACCGCGGCCTGGGCCGGCACTTCGCGGCAGAGCACGGTCAGATCGAGCGGGGAGATATGCGGGGGCAGTCGATCGGCCAACTGATCGGCGGCCATCCCTTTCGGCAGCCGCACCAGCAGCATCATCGTAAACTCGCCGCGCAATCTGACCGATGAGGTATCCTCGATGTTGCAGCCGAGCTGAAAGAGGCCCTCCGTCAGCGCGGCCACGATGCCGGGTCGGTCCTGTCCGAACGCGGTCACGATGGCAAAGTGGTTCATGAAACCTCCTTCTGTCGGTCGACGCGAAATACTATGCGGACGGCGTGCGCCTTGGCAAGCGGTTTCCCCCTACGAGACCTTGCGCCATGTTTTAACGCGGTGGTAAGATGCCTTACGTTTTTCGAGCACACAAACCATGCCGAACATTACCCTCTTATATTCGCCGAGCTGTGGAGCCTGTCCCTCGGCCAAGAGCCTCTGGAAAGAGCTGCGAGTCAAATACAGCTTCAGCTATCGGGAAGTGGATATCACGACGCCGAACGGGCAGGAACTGGCGGACCGCCATTCCATCCGTGCCGTTCCGGCCACCATTATCGACGGCAGGCTGACGTTCATCGGCGTGCCCAGCCGTCAGAGCGCGGAAAAAGCCCTGCAATTAAAAATGAGACCGCGAGACGCATAAATGAGTGCCGCCATGAGCAACCCCGAAGACGAACTCGACATCGAACTGCCTGAGCTTCCGCCGATGCCTTCTACTCCGCCGCCGGATTGTCCCATGTGCGGCGATCCGATGGGCTTTGTGGATGGGGATTGGGCCTGCATGGACTGTAATGGCGAGCTCATGGGACCGGAGACTGGGTAAGACGTTAAACGTGAATCGTTAATCGTAAAACGCGAATCCGAAGACGGTTAACGATTCATGCTCAAGATCGTCACCGGTCGCTACCATCCTGATCTCGAAGCAGCACTTGTCGAAGAAGTCCGGTCGCTGAAATCAGCCGATCCGCTTGTCCCCCTGGCCATCGTCGTTCCGTCCATTCCGCTCAAGCGCCGGATCAAACAATTCTTGTGCGTCGAGCGCCAACTCGCCTTGCTCGACGTCCAGTTCCTCACGTTTCATCAACTGGCACTGCAACTCGACAACGAACGGCAGACTCAGCAGGATGCCGGAGAAACGGCCAGGCCTCTTGAGGTGGTGTCGGACCTATTTTTCGAACGGCTTCTGAGCAGCATCGCGCGGCGCAAGCTTCCCGGTCTGCAAGGCCTCGATCTGTCGAGTTTGCCTCCCGGCGCCTGGCCGGCCTTGTGGACCACCATGCGGGATCTGCGGGATGCCACAGTGGATCCGTCCGGCGTGTTACGGGCCGTGGCGGAAGGGCTATTCGATCCGCACGAGACGCCAAATTTACAAGCCCTGTTTACACTGCATGCAGCCGTGCTGGAAGCCGGACGCGCGCTGCACGTCGGCTCCGCTGACGATCTGGCGACGGCGGTGGTTCCCCTGGTACCGTCGTCCCCCTGGTCCTCCCACTTCGCCGACCGCCTGCACCTGAACGAAGGCGGTAGCGTGCCGTTCGCCCAGCGTCTCGTCGCTGATGGCGTGTTCATGGCCGACTCGCTGGGTGAGGCGAATTCAGCCACCCAGCGTTAGGTCGATGGCGTCGCGATACTGGTCAGTCAGCGTCTGGTGCAGCGTCACATGCTGCTCGTCCTGCAGCAACGGATC
>JANOEZ010000198.1:0-3064 GCA_031413335.1 Nitrospirota bacterium | reverse complement strand
CGAAATATCCCATGTAGGCGCCGAAGCCCCTGTAGATGTTCGCGCCGAAAATAAGGTTCATGTCCTGCCGGTCGGCCGTGACACTTCTGAAGGACGACGTCGAAGGGCGTGTGAAGTCAAAGTCGCCGCCTGAGGTCAGATAGGTGAGGTTCACATACATGCGGTTAAACCATTCGGTGTTCGATGTTTTCACGCTTGCGGTCAGCGACGGACCAAGCAGCGCAGCCGTGCTTGTGGTCTGTATCGCTTCTCCAGTACCACCGATCAGCAATGGAGCCTGCCAAGAGGCGACCCACATTTTAAGCGACGCATCCACGTTGACGGTGTCATCCCGATGAGATGCCAGGCCTATGGCAGGAGTCAGGAACCACAGCGCTGTCACAACTGCGATGATTAAACGGTTGGTTGCTTTCTTCATTTTTTCTCCTTTATGGGTTAGCGTAAACATTCGTCCGGCGGTTCATATTGAATCAGGCCATTAAAAACCGCCGAAACTCGGCGAGATGGGTTTTCGGCTCCCCGATTGTTCGGCGCGGCGGCGTTCCTCGTCTGCGCCTGCCCGCGCGGCTTCCGCACGTTCACGCTCGCGGCGCGTCTGTTCCCGTTCCTGATCGAGCCGTTCCCGATCCAGTTTGGTCTGGCGTTCCCGCTCGACCTTTTCCGCCTCCATTTTTCGCTTCTGCTCATCCATGAGGCGGGTCTGCTCCTTCTGCCACTCTTCCATTTTTTTGCGCTCTTCCTGCATTTGACGCCTCAATGCCTCTGCTTGTTCCGAGCCCGGCGAGGGCGCATTTTCTTTGACGATCTCCTCCAGTGGGCGCAGCAAGGTCAGCACCACATCGCCTTCGCCGCCGAGCCGTCCGACCTGGGGGTTTTGCTTGACGCCATGTTCAGGAATGCGTCGCTGAATATAGAGGCCGAGTTGAGTGCCGGTGATAATACCCGTTTTGTCCGGGTCTGCCTTTCCAGACAGGCCTTCGAGCAGCGCTTGCGTGAACAGGCCGGTTCCACCAGCTTCGTTCGCGACTTCATTCTTGCCCCCGGCCGTTAGCACGATATGGGCCTTGTTGGTCGTCAAATTCTTCAGGTATTGCAGCCGTCCGTCCTCCGGCACTTTGGGCGCGATCGCCCGATGTACGAAAATGCCCCCGGAAAAGCAGGAATCCATGGCATACAGAACATGCTTGGCCTTCATCAGCCTGGAAATGTTTTGCAGCTCGGTCATGGCAATGGAGGTGGTATAGGGATCGTCCGGATCATAGTCTGTGGGCAGGATGAACCCCATTTGATCGCCGCCTTCGCCTTCGGTGTTACCGTGCCCGGCGAAGAAAAACATCACCATGTCGTTTTCTTTCGCCTTCCGCCCGACTTTGCTCAACGTGCCTATGACTGCCTGCTTGGTCGCCTTTTCATCCACGAGATCCACCACTTCATCGAAGCCCAACTCGCGCAGCTTTTTGGCGACGTTTCTGGCGTCGTTGACGGCGCCTTTCAGTTCCGAAAAGTTCGATCCCCCATTCGGGTATTTGTTGATGCCGATGACCACCGCGTAGCGCTTGGCGTAGAGTTCCTTGAGCACTTCCTCTGGCGATTTGGCCGTGCGCTTGATCCCGCGCTGGCCCATGTCTTCCTGTGACAATACGGCCGGCGCCGTCAGGAGGAGGACGCTGCCGCAGAGCAGAAGGGAGAACGAGAGACAAGAGGTTCGCATGGCACACCTCCGCCTGTGATGGGGGGATTGCTGAGGCATTGTGACGGTCGCATCGGCCATCATGGTTGTTTCTTGGCTCCGCGTACGCCGGACAGGGCATCGTGGTGCTCGGCGGCCGCCTTGCTCGATGTCGTGACACTCGCCGCCGTTTCAGCCCACTGCTGCGTGCCCTGAGTCATCTTGAGGCCTCGCGTGGCGAGTTGGAGATGCCCGAGATAATCGCGGCTTTCTTCGACATTTTTTGAGGCCGTCAAGGCCTGATCGAACGGCTTGGTGCTGGCAATGGCCTTGATGGTTTCTGCGCCGAACGGTTCGGAGACCGTGAAGGTCTCCATGCTGCCGGCCCCGCCGAAGCTCTGTGTCTGGCCGGCGCGGATGAAGGCCTGGCCGCCGAAGACGTTGGGAACCACGTGCACGACGGTGCCGTCGGCTTGATAGTAGTCCAGCTTGAGATAGGCATCCCGGTCGGATTGCACCGAGATGATCATGGGCTCGCCTTCCACATAAGTGTCCCCGGCCATCTTGTTGGTCCAGACTTTGAGCCCGAACCCGTTGCTGCTCGCCACGAGCGGCGCGGCGGCGGTTTGCGCCACGTCTTTGGCCGTCGTCTTTTGCTGAATCAGGTTCTCCATCTTGACCGGGCTGATCTTGGCCGTGATGGCGATGCAGATTTCCTGTTCTTTCTTCTCTTGTTTCTCGATCTGCACATCCTGCAGCACGCCAACGCTGGCGCTTTGGATAAGATCATCTTCCAGTTGGAAATTCTTGACGGTCGAGGACGACTGCACATAGACACGGTAGCTCTTGACGGCCTGTTCCTGCGCCAGCGCCAGGGCGGCTTTCTTGGCGTGGGCCGGAGTTTCCGTGTCTCCATAGGTGTAACAGCCCTGGCCGCGGACCGAATCCAGGGGACCGGCCGGCGGTACTGCTTCACCGTAGCTGAGCAGAGGGTGTGCGAGCGCAAGGGTCAAACCGGCAAGGACATACATGAACGGACTCATGAGATGGCGCTGTCTCGCCAGCGGATTTGTTCTGTGTAGGGCAGTGTAGGATGTTGCGTGCACAGGTTTCAGTTCTGGAATGGTCATGCTCTAAGTCCGTGATGTCCGTGAGTTTTTGTGCGCATAGCGTATGCTGGAATCGTGGAATTGTCAAAGGCCCTGTGTTTCGTTATGAATACAGCAAGACTGCGAACCCGTTTATGGTAGAGTTCGCCCGTCAGGGATGATTTTGCCATGATCTCTAGCGAATGCATAAGTCTATGATTAATCGAGTTGTACTTATCGTGCTGGATGGTGTTGGGGTAGGTGCTGCGCCCGATGCGGCGGCTTATGGCGATGAGGGAGCCCATAC
>JANOEZ010000197.1:0-2543 GCA_031413335.1 Nitrospirota bacterium | reverse complement strand
GTACCAGGGAGAAGACCGCCGTGCGGATCTCGCCGGACTTGGTCCGGATCAGCCTCTCCAGGTCGGTGAGCATGCCTGTCTTGTTTATTTGTTGCACGACGGCGGTCCGCTCGGCCGGGTCAACATACAAGTTCATCTCCTGCGTCGTACGGCCGATCAGTTCTGCCCGCGAGAATCCTGTCAGGATCTCCGCCTCCTTATTCAAGTCAAGAAACCGTCCTTCCTTGAGTGTCGTAATCGCGATGGCGGACGGAGTCTGGCGGAAGAACATCTCGAAACGGCTCCGGGATTCGGCCAGTTCCGAGACCAACTGCTCCCGGACCTCCTCCGTCCGCTTGCGCTCGGTGATGTCTTCGACCATGGCGATATGAAAACGCCCTTCTGTCTCGTAATCCCACCAGAGGGGCACGCATACGAGATTAACCCACACGATGGTGCCGTCTTTGCGGATATAGCGCTTCTCCATCCTGAAGGTATTGATCCGGCCCTCCATCATGCGTGTCATGTTGTCAAGATCGGCCTGCAGGTCGTCCGGATGCGTAATGTCCCGGAACGTGCGGGTCAGTATTTCCTTGTGCGGGTACCCGACAATCTCACAATACTTCTGGTTGATTCGTCTGAACTGTCCACTGGTGGAATGAATGACCGCGATGCCCAGCGGCGCCTGGTCGAAGATGGTTCGAAATCTCTTCTCGCTTTCCCGCAGCGCCTCATCCACCAGTTTGCGTTCAAGTTCCGCTGCAGCCCGCGAGGCGAAGATTTTGAGGAGCGGAGTGAGATGATGCTTATCCGGGAGCGGCTTGTCGTCCAATATGCACAGATGCCCGATCGTTTTTCCGGAGCTGCTTTTCATCGCGATCCCCAGGTAACTCACTGCCCCGAGGGCGACCAGATCCTTGTCATCAGGGAATAGCTCCTGCACCGAATGCTGGTAGTAGGCCTCGCCAAGGTTGATGACTTTCTCGCAAGGCGTGCGAACAAGATCATACTCAGCCGGGCTTCCCAACCGGTCGCCCATCCAGATCGCCAACATCCGGAGCCTGGGCTGCTTGTTTTCGAGCAACTCCGTGACGAGGGCATGCCGGACTCCAAGCGCTCTTGCAAGAGATTGAACGAGTGCCGGGAAGAACTGCTCCCCTGTCACCGAGGCCGTCCCTTCCAGCAGCGCCTGCAAGATTTTTTCCTCCCGCTTGCGCTCGGTGACGTCAACCTGCAGGCCCATGCTGCCGATCACCGTGCCGTGCTGATCGAGCAGGCACGCAGACCAAACCGCGATGTCAATGGGCGTTCCGTCTTTTCTCAACCTGCAGAGTTCTAGACCGCTGAGACTTTTGCCCTGCATCACCTGCTCCCAGATGGTTTGGGATTCCTGCTCCTGGCCGGGTGCAAGATAGGGCAGCTCCCGCCCCAGCAGTTCCTCCTCGGTCCACCCGAACATCTGCTCGGCGGCGTGACTCCAGCTGGTCACCCGGCCCTGGGTATCCAGGGTCAGGATGGCGATCGGCGAGTTGTCGACCACAGCTTTGAGCTGAGCGAGGGCGGTGTGGCGTTCCTCCTCCCCTCGTTTGCGCATAGTGATGTCGCGCGTGATGGCCAGGACCCCAATCGTGGCGTTATGCTCATCGCGCAGCGGGACTGCGTGGGTATCCACCCACAGATGCCGTCCCTTGAGGCCGACGAGTTTGAATTGCATCGTGCCGGGCTCGCCGCGATAGGCGCGGTGGGTGAACTCGGCGAAGGCGTCGCGATCGGCCGGCGCGATGAGCGGGCAGACCGATTGGCCGATGACCTGGTCGAGGCTGTCGGCTTCGATCATGGCAAGCCCCGCGGCGTTCATGCTCAGCAGAATACTGTCCTCCGTCGTCACCTTCACGCATTCCGGCTCCGCATCGAGGATCGTCCGCAACCGTTTTTCGCTGCCGGCGAGCGCTTCCTCCGCCCGCTTGCGCTTGGTGATATCCTGCATCGCCCCGATCATGCGCACGGCTTTCCCCGCGCTGTCACGAAGAACATATCCGCGATCGAAAATGTACGCGTCCAACCCGTCGGCCCGGCGAAACCGGTATTCATCCGACCAGTATTGTTCGCCGCGATCAATCGCGGCATGAACGCCGGTAATCACCCGTTCCCGGTCATCCGGATGCAGCCGGCTGTACCAGGACTCCGCGCCGGGCTCGATGTCCTCGGCTTTGTAGCCGAAGAAAGTTTGAATTCCTTGGCTCCACTGTACTGCGTCAGTATTCAAGTCCCAGTCCCAAATCACGTCGTTGGTCGCGCGGGTGACGAGCTGGAGCCGTTCTTCGTTCTTGCGTAGATGTTCCTCCGTCCGTTTGCGATCAGTGATGTCACGGGCCACGGCATGAAAGCCGGTCACCTGGCCGTTTTCGAGCAACACCTGGACGTTCTGGCCGATCCAGATCTCTCTCCCATCCTTGGTGAGGGCCGGAAACTCATAGTAGGTGCTGGGTGTTTTTCGCACGGACTGCCATCCGTAGAATCGCTCGGCGGCCGCGCGCGCGTCCGGACGGACCAACTCGATGAAC
>JANOEZ010000196.1:0-4412 GCA_031413335.1 Nitrospirota bacterium | reverse complement strand
GTCATCTAGCTCTTGACGATAAACGGCGTGAGGAAGATCAGGAGCTCCTGTTTGGCGACCGTTTCGCTCTTATTCTTGAACAACCATCCCAGCACCGGAATCCTCGACAGATACGGCGTGCCGGCCACGTTATTGGTCTGCGAATCGACGAAGATGCCGCCGATGACCGCCGTTTCACCGTCGCGCACCAGCACCTGGGTATTGGCCTCTCGTTTGTCGATGCTCGGCCCTGCCGGGTTGCTGCGCGCGCCGACCGCGTTTCGCGTCGCCTTGATTTTCATCAGGATCTGCTTGCCCACCTCGTTCGGATCGCGCGAGGTAATCTGAGGCGTGACCAGCAATTCGAGATTCGCATCCACGAACGTGGTTTGCGTGCCCTGCAACGACGTCGTCTGGAAGGGGATGGACTCACCCTGCGAGATCTTCGCTTCCCGCTTATCCAGCGTGCTGATCTTCGGCGCCGCAATGACTTTCGTCAAACCCAGCACCTCGCCGGCCGACAGTCTGGCATCAAGCCCGAACCCAGGCCCCAGCTTGCCCAGCGTCACGCCGACCGCCGGCACACTCGACAGACCGGAAACGGCAGCCGGGAGGTTGATCATAAAGGTCCTGGGGATCGCCGTCGCGCCCGTCCCTGCCACTGCGGCAAAATCTCCCGTCACGTTGCCAAACAACCGGAAATCGTTGCCTTCAAATCTCGACTCCTTGACGCCCCATTGCACACCCAAGCCACGCGAATAGCTGGTATCCGCCTGGACAATTCTGGCTTCGATTTGAATCTGCGGAACCTCGACATCGAGCAGGTCCACGAGTTCCTTGAAGGCCGCCAGCCGGCTCGGCGTATCCTGCACCACGACCGCGTTTCCACCTTGATTGACGGACAACTGACCGCGCGGGCTGAGATACTGTTTCAGCGAGGTTGAAATCTCCGACGCCTGGACATTTCGGACATAAATGATCTTCGTGAGCAAATCCTCGGCTTTCACCCTGGCTTCCTTTGCTTTGGCTTCCTCATCCTGTTGCTTCGTCACGTTGGCAAGCGTATCGATCCAGATGATGTTGCCCGAGCGGAGCTTGCCGAGATTGTTCATCTTGAGCAGCATGTCGAGCGCCTGGTCCCACGGCACGTTCAGGAGGCGCATGGTCACCTTGCCCTTCACGTTTTCGCCGATCACCAGGTTGAACCCGCTGACTTCCGCAATGAGACGAAACACGTTTTGGATGTCCGCCTGC
The DNA here is from genome assembly GCA_031413335.1 of Nitrospirota bacterium. GTDB lineage: Bacteria > Nitrospirota > Nitrospiria > Nitrospirales > Nitrospiraceae > 2-02-FULL-62-14. The sequence goes on along the minus strand of JANOEZ010000196.1, from coordinate 3,179 downwards.
TGGAAATCCAGTGAAATGCGGCGCCCCGCGAATTTCCTCCCACCGAGCGGTTCCTGCTCGTCCGTTTCTGTGACTTCCGGCGCCATTTGCGCCACCGCCGGACGGTCTTCCAACTGTGCCAGCCGCTCAGGGAACGGCACCCGGCCCGCCTTGGCCACGCGGACCCGGTCCTGCTCCGGTTCCCGCCGCTTGGCTGTCGGTTGATCGATCGCGTGCGATTCCAGCGCTGCCGCCCCGCTTTCCGAACGGCTGCCCTCGCCCGCCGTCAAACGAACAGCGAGCTGCGTCTTGCCGGGCTGAACCGTATACTGAACCGGTTGAGGCAAATCGAATACCAATCGAACTCTGTCGGAGTGATGCCCGATCCTGATCTGCTTGAGCAACGGATGATCGACGGGCAGAATCTGGAACTTCAGAGGAGACGCGACATGCGACAGATCCACCACGAGACGATTTTGCTTCAGCACTCGCACATCGTAGGTGAACTCCCCATCGCCGAGGATCAGCACCGTGGCCTCGCCATCCCCACGCTGCACTTCAACCTTGCTCATAACTTTGGCCTGACCGACTGCTGACTCCGCGACAGATCCGGCCTGCTGTGCGCCGCCAGATTGACCCTGTGTCCGGCCCACACCCTCTGCCGCAATCTGCGCCTTCGGAAAATCAATGACCAGCTTCGTTCCCTCGGCACGAATATCGGGTTTTGAGGCCGTTGCCAGGATGAACGACAATTGTACGCCGGGCCTTGGCTTGGACACCTCGCTCGGGATCATTTCCAGCAACGGTGGTTTGTTGATGTCCATGCGCTGCAGGCCGGCTCCCTTCAGCAGACCCGGCAAATCGACCGTCACGCTGGCAGGCGCCTCGCTGGTCGACATGGAATACGCCACCGCCCGCCCGCCGTCAATCTCGACACGGACTCGATCCCCCGCATCCACCACAGTGATGCGCTCGAGCGGCTTGACCGTCTCAGGAGACTGCGCGTCCATGGCCAGCGTGACCTGGGCCAGCGGAACCAGCAACAGCAACAGCATCAGGGAAAAGCCCGCACGGTAATAGAAGCGTGTCTGTGTCATGGTAGACTCTCTTTCACATGCAGGGGCTTGGCATACTCACGCACCTGCTTCTTGCCATAGATATCCGTCGTCCGTTCCTCGACAATGATGGCCTTCTCCGTAATCGCACTGACCACCCCATTATTGTTTCCAATCCGGGCACCTCGCTGCACGGCATACCCATTGCCGTCCGGCGTCTGGACCATCGCCGTATATCCAAATCCACCCCACACGATCCCGATGACCGTCAATTCTGCCACCGTGACACGCTGCAGCGGAGGTTGGTTACTCTCCGCCGTCGGCGCCAATCCCTGCGCCCCAGGGAGTGCAAGCATCGCTTGAAAAGGATCCCGCCGTCCTTCCGGCAAGTAGGCATAGTCCCCGCGGCCGACCGGAATAACCGGGTCCGACGAACCCCCTGCCCCACCTGTCTGCGGCGTGCCTTGACCGACTGGTGTCAATGGTTGCCCGGCACGGCTGGCTGCCATTCCCGGCTGTACCGAGGGCGCAGAAGTCGACGGAGGCATCGAAGCCGGTTGCGCAAGTGCATAATCGTGCAGCAACCCAATAATCCCGGCGCCAGACAGACACACAACCAGTAGCCTGCGTCTTACCATCGTCATGCCCCTATTTCTCTCCCCCCACCATTATTTGGCAGCCGGAACCGGCGCGGCTGGCGCTGCCGGCACGACCGCTCCGCCTGGGGCGGATGCCTGAGCCGGCTTGGCCGGTTCAGGCGGCGCGACAAAAGCCGTCAAATCAAACACCGTCTGAATCACCACACGCTCCTGCTCAATTTTCGGACTGCCCATTTTAAGCCCGGATACGCTGATGATCCGAGGCAGATTGTTGATTCGATCGAAGAACAGCGCTGCCGTATGAAAGCCGCCTGCCAATTCGACGCTGAATGGCAGCTTCACGAACAGCTTGGATGGGTCTTCCACGCGCGTCCCTGGTTTCCACAACCGGATATCCAACCCCAGCCGCACTCCCATATCGGAGAGCTGCTTGAGCAGGAGAATGGCTTCTTCCTCAGGCGGGAGCGACTCTTTCTTCTTGGCCAGCGCGAGTTCCAGCTGCTTATTGGCCGCCACCAGCTCCTCAAGATGTTTTGCCTTCACCGTCAGCCCAGCAATATCCGAGTCCTGCTTGGAGATTTCCCTGTCAAGCGTCTCAATGGCAATATTTTTCTCGTCCCAAATGGTGTAATAAAATGTTCCCGGAACCCCCACCATCAGAAGGATCAACACCAAGACCTTCTGCATGATCGGAATCGCCCGCAGAAACTCGAAGCTGATTTCGGGCAGTTTCATGTTAACTCTTCAGACTCGCGCTGATCCTGAATTGATAGACGGCTGCCTTGCTTTCCACGGCCGCTTTGGACTCAACAAGACGAATGCTCGCGAAATGCTCGGTTCGGCGCAGATTATTGATGAATTCAACAATGTCGTCCTGACTCATCCCCTTCCCCTCCATCTCAACCTGCTTGTCCTTCAGATCCAGCCTGGTCAACCACAGTTTGAGCGGTTCCAAGCTCTGGCTAATATAGTCCATGGTGCGGACCGGCCCGCCACGGGTCTTCTCGAGCTGATCAATAATCCGCCCCTTGTCCTCAAGCTGTTTTTTCTTCTTTTCAAAATCTTCGACCTGCTTGACCTGTTGCTGCAGCGCCGCAATCTGCTTTTCCTTCTCCTGCTTCGTCGACTGCCTGGCCTGAATCTGATCATCTAACATGCTGGCATAATAAAAACAGACGATCACCACGAGCACAATGACTACCGCCGCGCCGACTACTTCGATCCGGACATCCCACTGCTTTTTAGCTCCCTTCGTTCTCGGCTCAGGGAGCAGGTTAATACGGATCATCGATCACCCATCATTCTGATCGCAAGCCCGACCCCGACAGCCGCTTGCGGGGCCACTTCCGCCAAGGCAGCCTGATCAAGCCCGCTTTGTGTAATATCGACCTGATTGAAGGGGTTGGCGACTTCCACGGGCACGCCCATCCGCTCGGTCAACTGTTCCGTCAAACCCGCGACCTTCGCGCACCCTCCGCACAGAACAATTTTAGTCACATCGGCTGAATCCGCCCCGATGGATTTGAAATAATCGACCGTCCGCGCG
>JANOEZ010000195.1:0-1961 GCA_031413335.1 Nitrospirota bacterium | reverse complement strand
GATGCAGGCCGCGAAGCAGGCGTTCGAAGATGCATTGAAAGTCGCCCCTCCTAACGTGCCGCAGGCCCTGGTCTATCTGGAGCTGGGGCGGGTGCAGTACAAGCTGGGCGAGGACGGGAAGGCGCGTGAGGCCCTGGCGCGTGCGGTGTCGTTGGACAAGGACAAGAGCAGGGCGGTGACGGCGGAAGCCAAAGCCTTGATGGAGCGGCTCAAATTATGACGGGCCAGACGGTGGAAACCAGGGAATCGGTCGGCGAGTTTTTCCGGCAGGTCCGTGAGACGAAAGGTCTCACACTGGACGAAGTCGCCATCAAGACCCGGATTCACCCGGAATATCTCAAGGCGCTCGAAGCGTCAAATTTTGCCAAGCTGCCGGAGCAGGTCTTTGCCAAGGGCTTCGTGCGGTCGTATGCGCGCTCGCTGGGGCTGGATGAAGAGGACGCCATGCGCCGCTTCACGGTGTCGGCGGGGGCCTTTTACAACAAGCATGAGGAGCGCGAGCGGCTGCGACAGCAGCAGGTGGAGGATGAGCGCAAGCGGAAAGCCAACCGCAAGGCCGTGATCGCCTCGGTCGCTGTCGCCGTATTGGGGCTGGTGCTGTTACTGACGCGCGAGCAGGGGTCGGTGTCGGTCATGCGGCCTGCGGAGTCCGCAAAAACTGCGCGTGAGACCGACCGCCGGGGCAAGACTGAGACCGCGCCGACGGATCGTACGGCCAAGCCTCAGCCTTCCGCGTCTGCGGTTCCTGCGTCGGGACAGCCAGGAAAACCGGCCTCCCTGCCGACGCCGGCGACGACCAGCGATCCCCTGGCCGGTCTGCCGTTTGACGGCCCCGGGTCGATGGAAGCAGGGCTGGTGCTGGTGCTGGAAGCCACGGAATTGAGCTGGGTGGTGGTCCAGACGGACGATGCGAGCCCGCATGAGGCGCTGCTGCGGACGGGCGATCGGCTGACATGGAAGGCGCAGGAGAAATTCGCGCTGACGATCGGCAATGCGGGGGGCATTCGCGGAGAATTAAACGGCAAACCGCTGGCGCCGTTCGGACCCAAGGGCAGGGTCGCACGGGATATCGTTATCACGCGGTAGGAGTGCGGGTGGTAGTGCCGGTCGCTTCGAGAGGCACGGACGCGAGGCAGCGCGACTTTCCCATCGATCCATTCTGTGGCAGTTCGGCGTCGCTGTGGCGGAAATGTCGGATGTCCGAGCGACGATCTGTGACGACCACGAGCAACCCCTGAATTATAAGACAGTTTCCAGTTGGTTGCCGGTGGCATGGGGCTTGAAGCGTTGCAGGGCAGATGGTGCGCCGTTTGCTTGACAAGGTCACAAGGGCGTTGCTATAGTGCCGCGATTTTTTTGCCCGACGGACGGTCAGGCACCAATCAAGGCTGCGGACACGCATCGTTGGAAGTTGGGTCTTAACAAGGAGGAAGTGATGGGTTATCTCAAGACAATCGGTCTCATGACCGCACTTATGTTTGTTGCGGCCACGGTGGCTGTGGCCGAAGAGGCGGATCCGCTCAAGCCTCGTGTTCCGGAAGATCAGCGCGCTGAAGCCAAGGCAATGAAGAATCCGATTCCCGTGAACGATGCGAACCTGGCCAAGGGCAAAGCATTATTCGAGAACAAGGGCACCTGTTTTAACTGCCATGGGAAGACCGGCGAGGGCAATGGCCCGGCCGGAGCGATGCTGAATCCGAGCCCGCGGAACTTCACGAACTGCAAGTTCCACAAGAAGCGGAAGGACGGCGAGCTGTTCTGGGTCTTCAAGTACGGCAGCGCCGGCACCGGTATGGTGTCGCTGGTTCCGGGCACGATCACGGAAGAAGAGGCCTGGACGAACATCAATTACGCGCGGAGCTTCTGCAAGAAGAGCGCGGAAGAGTAGGCGTTCGCGAGCGTTAGCTCGAATAACAACGGCGGAGGGGCATCCCCCTCCGCCGTTTGTTTTGTCCGTAGTC
>JANOEZ010000194.1:0-2453 GCA_031413335.1 Nitrospirota bacterium | reverse complement strand
GCGACCCCTACGGTCTTGAGAAGACGCTGACGAAACAAGTGGACGGCCAGCGCGTCGAAGTGTTCATCTCGCCGAAGTAGCCGCGTCCGAGCCGCCGCTGCAGGAGAAGTCAATGCGACACGCGCCCAGCACATGCGTTCCACGGATGCTCCTGGCCGGCCTGCTGGTCCTGACCGGCTGCTCGGCTGCGCCCGTCCAGCCGATCGGCAACTCGCAGGATATCATCCTCGACGCGCCGGAACCGCAGGTCCGCGCCGCCTTCGTCCGTGTCCTGACGGACGGCGGCTATGACGTCGAACGGGGCGCGCAGGATGACCCGGCGATCCGCACGGGCTACCGGGAGGAAATCGGCAATTACAACTGGCTCTACCGCACGCAGTTCGGTGTGAACCGCAGCAAGGTCACGGTCACGCTGACCCCGGAAGGCGACGCGGCCACTCGCGTGACCGTGCAGGTGTGGTACGAAGGCAAGAGCGGAGAATGGATGCCGCTGACGGGCTCCTGGGTTCCCTACGATGCGGCCGTTACGCAGAGCGCGGCCAATACGATCCGGCTGGTCAAAAACGAACTGGGCCTGCTCTGATCAGGACTGAGGTCCGAGGACTCAGGATTGAGGTTTAAAAAAAAGCGCCCACAATCTTCATTATTTTATCCCGCCGATTGCTCAGTCCTCAGCACGCAGTCCTCAGTCCTTCGTCATTCTGAGGCATCTTCGCCAAGATCCATCCCGAACCGTTCCGCCATCCGATAGAGCGTCCGGCGGTCAATCCCAAGAATTTTGGCGGCGCGGACTTTGTTGCCGCCGGTCTCCCGCAACACCCGGCTCAGGTGCCGCTTTTCCACTTCGTCCAGCGACAGGAGCGACTCGTCTCCCCCCGCCGGCATGGGCTCTGCCTTCCGCACCGTCTCCGGAAGATCGTCCGGCATAATCAGCGGGCCCGGCGCCAGCGACACCGTCCGCTCGATGACGTTTTCCAGCTCCCGCACATTGCCCGGCCAGTGATACCGTTCCAGCAACGCCATCGTGTCCGGCACGAACCCCCGGATCGGCTGGTTATTGGCGAACGACACTTTCTGTAAAAAGTGATGGGCGAGCATCGGGATATCCTCGCGCCGCTCGCGCAACGGCGGCAGCACGATGCGGACGACGTTCAAGCGATAGAACAGGTCTTCACGGAATTTGCCGTCCTTGACCAGCTGCGCCAGATCGCGGTTGGTGGCCGCGACGATCCGGACGTCCACCTTGACGGACGCCGTGCCGCCCACGTGCCGGACTTCCTGCTCCTGAATCACACGCAACAGCTTGACTTGAAGTGCCTGGCCGATATCACCGATCTCGTCTAGGAAAAGCGTGCCCTGGTCGGCCGCTTCGAACAGACCGCGCTTGGTGGCCACCGCGCCCGTGAAGGCGCCCTTCTCGTGTCCGAATAATTCCGACTCCAGCAGCGTTTCCGTGAGCGCCGCGCAGTTGACCGGCACAAAGGGACGGTCCCGCCGTGGGCTGTTCGTATGAATGGCGCGCGCGACCAGCTCCTTGCCGGTGCCGCTTTCGCCCTCCAGCAACACCGTGCTCTTGCCGGACGCCACCCGCGCCACCAGCGTATACACCTCGAGCATGGCTGGGCTGCTACCGATCAGCGGAGAACCGTGCCGCTCGCGCAGCTCGTCACGAATGCGGGCGTTTTCACGAACGAGACGGCTGTGATCGAGACTCCGCCGGACGACGAGTTTGATGTCCTCCTTCTTGAACGGCTTGGCGAGATAGTCGTAGGCCCCCTGCTTGATGGCTTCGACCGCGCCATCCATGGAACCGAAGGCCGTCAACAGCACGATCGCCGTCTCCGGGCTGCGCTGCCGGAATTCCCGCAGGACCGCCAATCCGTCGATCTCACCCATTTTGATGTCTGTCAACACCACATCGAACGGCTTCGCGCAGCCGAGCGCGATCGCGTCCGCCCCCCCGCCGGCGATCTCGACGTCATAGCCGTCCTTCCGCAGCGCGTCCGCCAGCAACTGGCGCGCGACCGCGTCGTCGTCCACGACGAGGATAAGTCCTTTAGACGCGCTCATGAATCCTCGGCGCCGGTGCCGTCTGCTCGCCCACGTAGCCCGGCAGGGCAATGACGATCAGCGTGCCGGTTCCGACCACGCTCTCGATCGTCAGCGACCCGCTGTGCGAGGTGACAATCTCGCGGCTGATGAACAGGCCCAATCCCGTCCCATCACCGATCGCCTTGGTGGTGAAAAATGGTTCGAAGGCCTGCTTCACGTGTTCCTCCGGCATCCCGCAGCCCGTATCGCGCACGGTCAGCGTCACCATCGCATCGCACGGCGGCGCTCCCGCGCGGCGGCGCTCGTCCAGCTCGCCGAGCGTCACCGCCCGGCGTCCCACCACCAGCACCACCTGCCCGCCGGCGCCGGTCGCCGCCAGGGCGTTGGTCAGCAGATTGACC
>JANOEZ010000193.1:0-2319 GCA_031413335.1 Nitrospirota bacterium | reverse complement strand
GGCTGCGGCCCTTCCGGCCGAATGGGATCTGTCCGGCCTGCTGCGTCATCCTTCACAGGATTCCGAGCTGCTCCTCAAGCAACTGGACCAGCAGGTGTCGCAGGTCGAAGCCAGACGCGCCGCGCTTACGGCTAATATGGCCGTCGAGGGATTCCTGGAGATCCTGCGGCTGCACGAGGACATTGCCGCCCTCTCCTCGAAACTCAGCGCCTATGCCTATTTGTGGTTTTCGGAAGATACGAAGCAGTCGGAGGCGCGGGCGTTCAAAACCAAAGTTGAAGAACGGCTGGCGGCCCTTCAAAATAGGATTCTCTTTTTCGATCTCTGGTGGCAGTCGGTGGACGAGGCCAACGCCGCCCGCCTGCTGGCCGCGTCCGGCGATCTCCACTATCACCTGGACACGATCCGCCGGTTCAAGCCGCATACGCTGTCGGAGCCGGAGGAAAAACTCATCAACCTCAAGAACACCACCGGCCGCAGCGCCGTCAACACGCTCTACGATCTGTTGACCAACGGCCTGACCTTCACGCTGACGATCGGCGGCAAACGGAAAATCCTGACGCGCGAGCAGCTCTCCATCTACATCCGCAGCCCGAAGGCCCGCGTGCGGGAAGCTGCTTACCGGGAATTGCACAAAGTGTTCGGCGGGCAGCAGGACATGATCGGCGAGATGTATTCCACACTCGTCAGCGACTGGAAGAACGAAAATATCACGCTGCGGAAATTCGCCGAGCCGGTGGCGGCCCGCAACCTCAGCAACGACGTGCCGGACGAGGCCGTGGCCGCGCTGCTGTCGGTCTGCGTCAAGAACGCCGGCGTCTTCCAGGAGTATTTCCGCCTGAAGGGACGCCTCTGCGGAATCAAGCCAATGAACCGCTACCATCTCTATGCGCCGCATCCGGCCGACCGCGGACACTACCGCTATCCGGATGCCGTGCGCATGGTGCTCGACGCCTATCGCGGGTTTTCACCGGCGCTGGCCGACCTGGTCGGGCGGGTGATCGACGAGCGGCACCTCGACGCGCGCATGCGGCCGGGCAAACTGTCCGGCGCCTATTGCTACAGCGTCGTGCCGGGGCTGACGCCCTATGTGCTGCTCAACTACACCGGGGAGGCACGGGACGTTGCCACGCTGGCGCACGAGCTGGGGCATGCCGTGCACGGCATGCTCGCAGCCGACCATTCCGTCTTCACGTTTCACGCCACCCTTCCGCTGGCCGAAACGGCGTCGGTGTTCGGCGAACGCATTCTCTCCGACGCGCTCATGGCGCAGGAAACCAGGCAATCGGTCAAGCAGGGCCTGCTGATCAGCCAGCTCGACGATATCTATGCCACGGTCGTCCGGCAGGCCTATTTCGTCCTGTTCGAGAAAACCGCGCACGACATGATTGCCAGGGGCGCCACGGCCAAGGACCTGAGTGGAGCGTATCTCGATACGCTGCGCCAGCAATTCGGCAAGGCCGTGCCGGTGCCGGATGAGTTTCGCTGGGAATGGCTGAGCATCCCCCACATCTTCGGAAGCCCGTTCTATTGCTACGCCTATAGTTTCGGAAACCTGCTCGTGCTGGCGCTCTACCAACAATACCGGCGGCAGGGCCAGGCCTTCGTGCCCAAGTATCTCAATCTGTTGGCCACCGGAGGCTCGAAAAGCCCGGAGACGATCCTGGCGGAAGTCGGCGTGGATATCCGGTCTACGGCATTCTGGCAGTCAGGGTTCGACACGATTGCAGAGATGGTCAACGAACTCGAGCGCACGGCATGACCGAATGTTGAAAAAAGCCACCAGCTTTGCTCTCGCCTCGCTCAAAGCCTGCGACGTACGGCTCTAGCCTCTGGCGGTAAAGTAACTATCCGTCTGCACTTGATCGAAGTTGCTCTTTCGAACACTGTAATAACACTTGCTGAACTTCCTGTTCTGGCAGGGACGGCCGAGTCACCTCGACCGTCCCCTTGGATCAGGAACCTACCATCCGAGCCAGGTCAGAAATGAACTGACCGCAGACCACGGACAGTAACCGAGCGCTTCTTCAAATGGACACATAATGGTCCACCTCCTTTTCTGTAAAGTCCAGGTGTCGCCCGATCTCAGGTGTCGCCGAGCGAAGCCCGGCACCCGTGCGCAAGCCGCACCGCGCAGATCGAGCGCTACCTGTTCAAATTCGAAGAACCGAGATTAGAGTCAGAAGGTCAGGTGGAGCGTGTTCGACTGGAGCGACCATCCAAGCAAAAGATGCGGCCGGCTTTGAGATCCACGCGATCAGGTCAAACATAACGACAGTCTGGTGGTGCAATACCAGAGGAGGAAGCTTTGGCGGAGCA
>JANOEZ010000192.1:0-1065 GCA_031413335.1 Nitrospirota bacterium | reverse complement strand
GGACAGGCTACTTTGTTTGAGATGAAATAGCCTCCGCCTCCATTTCAGAGCAGAAATTAGGGTCAGAGAGCAATTCTTTTGCTGTTTAATTCGAAATGATCATTACCGACACCGAATCGGCTGATCTCACCACTCCGACGGGGCCCATGCGCACGTACCTCTTTCGGCCTGTGGTCGAGGGGCGCTATCCGGAAAGAAGAAAAGGGGAAGGCTATTTTTAAAAGGAACCTGGGTCGGAGAACAATTTCCATTTTTGAGCCAACCCAATGCGGGCGGCTCCTGAGTTGACCTCCTTGGAGTGTTCAGTTAGCATGCAGATGTTGTTTGGGATTGTGTAGTCAGCATGCAACGGAAAAGGAAACGCAAGACTCATGGGCGTTCTTCTCAATCATCTTCCAAGCCTCGAAAATCTGGACGCCAGGCTCCGCGCGTGGCGAAAGGCACACAATACGCCGGCGAAAGTAGCAGCGGCGCATCGGACCGTCCTGCTGGCACGCGTGACCCAGTCCATGGAGTTCGAGAAGGAACCGGTCAGTATGGCCCGCCTCCAGACTCTCCTGAAGGGGAAGAAGGTCGCGAAGCGCTAGGTTCGACCCGCTACCTCGACACGGCCGAAGGGCGTCTCTCTCATACCGAAGTTGCCGAACGTCTCGCCGTTCCGTTGGTGGCGATTCTTGACGACCTGCTACAGACGCCTCCCGTGCAGATTGCGATCACTTCTGAGTGGCTCTGTCTGCGGCACAAACGACTGGCAGGTCACCTCTTTCCGGGCTGGGCGGGACGGGTCCGTGATGTGAACGTGCGGGTCGGCGCGCATACGCCGCCTCCGTTTTATGAGGTGCCGGTCTTCATGCGTCAGTTCTGCGACGACCTCGCTGAACGGCTGCGGCATCTTGACGGGACAGTCGGCAGATTCGTGGATGTGCTCGCTTGGGCGGACTGGCGGTTTCAGTGGATTCATCCGTTTCGTGATTTTAACGGGCGGATCGGACGAGTGCTGCTTGCGGCGCTGCTCTACAAGCTCTCCTTGCCGCACGTCGAAACAGCGCCCACCGATTCCGACAC
>JANOEZ010000191.1:0-5578 GCA_031413335.1 Nitrospirota bacterium | reverse complement strand
CAGATACTGGGCCTGCTGTACTGAAGAAAGGAGTGGCTCACTGATATGGGTACTCATCACGGGAACGTTCCTCTTAAGAACGAACAGGATCAGGAGCATCGCCATTCTGCCTATCATGGCCATACTCATGGCGCGATCGATCCAGCCCTGTTGACGACTCAACAAGGTCTTCGAGCGATTCAATGGTCGTTTTTTGGATTACTGGCGACGGCCCTGCTGCAAGCCGGCGTGGTCTTCGTGTCCGGAAGCATGGCGCTGCTGGCCGATACCATTCACAACGTGGGGGATGCCGCGACGGCCGTTCCGCTCTGGATTGCATTTACCCTTGCCCGAAAGAAACCGACGAGCCGGTTTAGTTATGGCTACGGTCGTGCCGAAGATCTTGCAGGGGTCGTGGTCATCCTTGTGATCCTCGCCAGCGGGATTGCCGTCGGCTACGAGTCCATTCAACGATTCTCCAGCCCGCAAAAGGTGGAGTACCTCTGGGCGGTCGTCGCCGCCGCCATCGTAGGCTTTATGGGCAATGAGGCGGTCGCACGGTTCCGCCTCAAAGTCGGCCACGAGATTGGGAGCGCCGCCCTCGTGGCCGAAGGCCATCACGCACGAACCGACAGTCTGACCAGTCTGGTGGTACTCGCGGGCGTGTTTGGCCTCTGGCTGGGGTTTCCGTTGGCCGATCCGCTCGTGGGGCTGCTGATCACCACGATCATTTTCAAAATAGCGTGGGAGTCCGGAAAGTCGGTGTTTACTCGACTACTTGACGGCGTCGATCCCGAAGTCATGGAAGAGGTCACGCATGCCGCCACGCATGTTCCGGGAGTACGGGCTGTCACTGAAGTTCGGATGAGGTGGATCGGGCATCGGCTGCTGGCGGAGGTCAACGCAGCGGTTAAGGCAGAGCTATCCGTTGAGCAGGGGCATCGCATTGCCGTGGCGATCCGCCACCAACTCCTGCACCATTTGCCCTATCTGTCCAATGCGATCGTGCATATTGATCCCCTGAATGCATCGGGCGAAGATCATCACCGGATAGCCGAACACAGCCACGACGACTTTTCCTCCCATTCGCACTGATGGAGCGTGCAATCACTCACATTTGGGCGCTCTATAGAAGTGAACAGCGACTGCGGATGTGAAGCCTCTGGTGTCACTGCTGCCGTCCCCGCTTGACCATCCCGGTTACGTCGGCAACGCGCTTGCCTAATTCCCTGGCCGAGGCCAGTTCCTTGTCGTCAATTCCAGGACTGTCCCCCTCGGTCGTCGCGGAGGCGCCGAACGCGCCGCCCCCGCTCACGACGATCATCTGATTGCCCAGCATGGCGGCCAGGATCGTCAGCATCGTGACTTCCTTGCCGCTCGCCACCTGCCCGCCGGTGGCGAAGGCCGCACCGACCTTGTTGCGCATCTTGAACTCCGGAAAGACGCCGAACTTCAACTGCCAGTCGTCGAAGAATTTTTTGACGTCCCCCGACATGTTGGACCAGTAGACCGGCGACCCAACGATCACCGCGTCCGCCAAAAACAGATCGTCGGCCACGACGTCACCCACGCGCTTGAGCACGACCCTGGTGCCCGGCAGGCTCCTGGCCCCTTCGACGACCCCCTGCGCCATTTTTTCCGTGTGTCCCGTCGTTGAATGATAGGCCACCAGAACGGTGATCGAGGCCGGCGGCTCGGCGGCCCAAACACCCCCTGCCCATCCTGCCAATAGAAGTCCGATGATGAAGGCCTGGCGCATGGTGCTCCCTCCTGGCTCGTGACGAATCGATCGCGCGAACAGATTGAGAAGACGGGAACTGAGTAACAGCGGGAGCGGAGCGGAGCTGGCACGGCACAACCTAGCGTCTGATCGTTTCCTCTTCCATATGCTCTTCGACCGACACTTCCGTCAGGGTGCCCCGGTACTCGCACTTATGGCAGCGGATGCGAACTTCCTCGATCCACTTTTCCTGCACATAGGACTGGCGGCATTTGGGGCAGACGAACACGCCTTTTTTATAGAGCACCTTCCGCTTTTCCTGCATGCCATCCCTCGTGTGATTGCGTGATGCCGGCGGAAACGGCAGCAGAATCGCATACCTCCGGCCCGATTGCAAGCCGGGTTACTTCGTCGTTTCGCCCTTGCGGAGCTTCAGCTCCTCCTCCACCAGTACTCGGCGCAGCACCTTGCCGACGATCGTTTTCGGAAGCTCCGTCCTGAATTCCACGCGCTTCGGCACCTTGAACTTCGCCAGCTCCTTCCGGCAATGCTCCAGCAGATCGGCCGCGGACGCCGTCTCGCCGTCCTTCAGCACAACATAGGCCTTGATCAGCTCGCCGCGCAGTTCCTGCGGAATGCCCGCGACGACGGCGTCCTTCACTTTCGGATGCCGCAGCAGCACTTCCTCCACCTCGCGCGGGTAGACGTTCTCCCCGCCGGACTTGATCATGTCCTTCTTGCGATCCTCGATGTAGAAATAACCCTCCGCATCGCGCCGCGCCATGTCGCCCGTGTAAAGCCAGCCGTCCCGCAGCACCTGGCGGGTCTCCTCCTCCCGCCGCCAATAGCCGCGCATCACTTGAGGCCCGCGGATCACCAGCTCGCCGATCCCGCCGACGGGTAGCTCGCACTGCCCGGTCTCGGCATCCATGATCCGCGCGTCGGTATCCGGGAGCGGCACCCCGATGCTGCGCGTACGCCGTTGTCCAACCGGCTGGTCGATCGGATTGGCATGCGTCACCGGCGCAGCTTCTGTCAGGCCATAGCCCTCCACGAGACGTGCGCCGGTCAGCGTTTCGAATCGTTGTTGGACCGTTGGATGGAGCGGGCCGGCGCCGCTGATGCAAATCCGAATGGAGCGCAGATCGTACTGCTCGACGTGCTGATGAGAATTGATCGCCGCATACATCGCCGGGATACCGGGGAACAGCGTCACGCGCTCGCGGACGATCGTCTTCAGCACCTCCCCGACTTGGAATCGCGGCAGCAGCACCAGGGTGCTGCCCATGCTAAGCACCATATTCAGGCATATGCTCATGCCATAGACATGGAAGAAGGGCAGCACGCCCAGCATCACTTCCTGACCTTCACCCAACACGCACCATTGCCGGCACTGCAGGGTGTTGCTGAGCAGATTCCGATGGGTCAGCACGACGCCCTTGGGAACGCCGGTCGTCCCACCCGTATATTGCAGCAACGCCGTGTCATCCGGAGCCACTGAGACAATTGGAGGTTCAGACGGCGCATCCAACAGACGGCGGAACGCAGAGACATCCGGACGCGCAGGCGTCCGGACACGGGATTCTTCACGCCACGCCTTCATGGGATAGAGCAGCCGCTTGAACCACGGCAGGTAATCCTGGACCCCGGTGACGATCACCCGCTTGAGGCACGTATTTCTGAGCAGCGGTTCCACCCGGGGATAAAACTGATCCAGCGTCAGCAGCGTCTCGCAGCCCGCATCTGTGACTTGCTGCCGAATTTCAGGCTCGACATACAGCGGATTGATCATCGTCACCGCAGCGCCGGCCCGGAGACTGCCGTAAAACGCGATCACGGTCTGCGGCAGATTCGGCAGCATGAGACCGACCACGCTGCCCCGGCCGATGCCCATCCGCAGCAGCGCCTGCGCGAACCGGTTGACCAGGGCATCCAGCTCGCGATAGCGGATGACGCGGCCGTAGAACAGCAGGGCCGGGCGATCGGGGAACCGCGACGCCGACCGGGCCAGCAGATGCGGCAGGGGCTCTTCGGGGTATGCGAGTGTCGGAGAGACGTGCGGATCGTACTGCGCGGTCCAGACACGGTCCATGGCAGCTATGTGCGAGCGGCTTCCGAGCCGCCTTGACAGACCGGGGACGCCCCACTAGGATCGCCGCCATGCCGAACGGATGGGCGACGCATCATCGGACGGGCCTGAGACGGCTTGGATCCATTGCAGCTGTGTGCAGCCTGGTGGTCAGCCTGCAAGCGCCGGCGGGACTGGCTCAGCGTCCGACGGACGACGGACTCATTGCCGTGACCCTGCCGCAGGGCACCGTCATCATGGCCGAACTGGCGCATACGGTCGAGGAACGAGCGCGCGGGCTCATGTTCCGTCCGTCGCTGGACAACAACCGCGGGATGCTCTTCACCTTTGCCGAACCGCAACAGTGGAGCTTCTGGATGAAGAACACCCGCATGGCGCTTGATATCATCTGGATGGATGGACACAAGAAGATCGTCCATATCGAACGCAATGTCCCCACTTGCAGCCGGACCGACGACGGCTGCCCGCAATACCAGCCGAACGAGAGCGCCCTCTATGTCCTGGAACTCGCGGCGGGATCGGCGGATGCACTCAAACTTGACCGCGGTGCGACGCTCCGTTTTCAACTTCCTCCGGACCCTCCCGCCAAGCGACCGTCACACAGGCCGTAGCGACTTTTCAATCCGATTCACTCGTGCCAGGCACGGATGCGTCTCGCCGTAATCACGCCCTCCACCCGTTCAATTGCCTTGAGCACCCGTTCCAGGTGCGCGGTGTTCTGCACCTCGACCACAAAATTGAGGATGGCCTTCCGGTCTTCACTCGTCGCAATCTCCGCGCGCGTGATGTTGGCCTCCGCGACGGAAATGGACGAGGAGATATTGGCCAGCACGCCGGGCTTATCCACCGCGACGACCGAGACCTTGACCGGGTGCGTGCTGGGGGTCGTGAAATCCCATTCGACGTCGACCAGGCGTTCCCGATCGTAATCCAATGCATCGAGGTTGGGACAACCGACCGCATGGATCGTCAGCCCGCGCCCCCTGGTGATATAGCCCATGATCCGGTCGCCGGGGACTGGATTGCAGCAGCGGGACAATTGCATGAGCAGGTCGCGCCCTCCCTTGACCTTGACGCCTTTCTCCTCATCCTTTGCGCCGGGAGTCCGTTCCACGGCCGGCGCACCGGCAACGAGCGCAGTCTCTGCGGATGGCTCGATCAGCCAGCTCGCCACTTCCGACGCGGCGACGCGGCCCATGCCGACGGCAGCCGCCAGGTCGTCGAGATTATCGAAGCCGGACTTCCGCGCGGCCTCCAGCAGGCGGTCGGATTTCAGCATCTGAGCCGGCGCCAGATCCTGCCGTTTGAACTCCCGTTCCAATAAACGCCGGCCGACTTCCACGCTGCGCTTCTGCTGTTCGGCTTTGAGCCAGTGCTTGATTTTGGTCTTGGCGCGGGAGGTCCGGACAAATTTCAGCCAATCCTTGTGCGGCACCTGCGTGGACGAGGTCAGAATCTCCACCGTGTCCCCGCTCTTGAGCTGGTGCTTCAGAGGCACGATCTTGCCGTTGGCCTTCGCCCCGACGCAACGGTCTCCGATTTCGGTATGGATCGCATAGGCAAAATCCACCGGCGTCGAGCCCCGCGGCATTTCCTTGACCAACCCCTTCGGCGTGAACACATAGACGACATCGTGGAACAGGTCCAGCTTGACGGAATCCATGAACTGGCGGTTATCGGTCAAATCCTGGTGCCACTCGACAAACTGGCGCAGCCAGCTGAAGGCCTTGCCCTCCTGATTGTCGATCGCGCCATGCTCCTTGTACACCCAGTGGGCGGCGATGCCGTAC